>JARLGN010000048.1 GCA_031292775.1 Acidobacteriota bacterium
ACAAAGTCCCTGGAATTCCCCATCGGGATCTTTGGCAAATCTTTTGGCGTTGGCCTGATAATGATCGCCCTGGATGAAGATCGCGCCCTCATAGCCTTCTTTCAACGCTGCCGCAACGATGATCGGCGCAAACTCGGACGGCTTTTGGTCAGTGAGGTTACTTTCATTGCGCGATAGTTCAAAAATGAAAGCGCCAGCCTTCAATTGCAGGGCCGCGCGGAAAACCGCACGGGCGACGTCGAAACTCAAGCCGCGAATGTTAATCGCCGGAACCGTGAAGCCGGCACATTCTTTTCTTCCCCGAGCCTCGTAGAGGCCCTGAATTGATGATGGGATGACGCCCAACTCCAGCCCCGCACGCCGTATGATCCAGCGCGCAGTGGTGCGTATTTCATCACTCTCGCCAAAAACGGAGTTCCACACCAATAGATCCAGCGTCTGGTCAATGAATTTTTGTGCGTTCTTTAGGACAATTCCACCAGTATCGGAAATTTCGTACACGGTGCGATCGCGAACGATCAAATCGAGCACAGAATGAACATTCATGATGGCCCCTTTGGATGAGTTTGCCCCGCCAATTCCAATACCGGATTATACCAGACCATCGAACACGAGGTTACTAAAGGTGGGGCCAAACAGAGGGGGTTCAAAAAGCGGGCAGGACACTAATATTTGCAGGTCTGGTGATCTGAACACCCCACTTGAACCTGCGCGAGCAAGCGGTCCAGAACTTCGTAGCCGGCGCGACCGAGGAAATAGGCCCCTCCCACACGTCGCTCCTGCAAATCCTTGTGGGGAAGGACGAATCGCGTTATCGCCTGCACGTGACGGACCAGCAATTCCGAACGGCCCAGCGCGGCCCGCGTCAATTTGCCACGCAGGCGCTCCATCTGGTATTGGATTTTTTCTTTGACATGGTGGAGGGTATCAAGCAAGGTGGGATCAAGTTTCTCAATATCACCTTGTAATCGGTCCAACAGCCGTTCCAGCTCGCGCTCCCCCTGATCGAAATGTTCCGACCAACTCTCGGTGGACGCGGCGGCGGCAATGGTTTGGCCCAGGTGCTCTTCACCCCGCAATACATCTTCCAGGCTCAGCTTGTATTTCTCCATCAGCCGATCGGTTCGCGAATCAAGCAGGGTGAACGCAGCTCGTGGAAATACCACCGGTTGCGGACGGCCGAGCGCCCCATAGAGGGACCGTGCCTGGCCGAGATAGGCCAATTCGGAAGGCCCTGCCACATACGCCAGCGTCGGGAGCAGCGAGTCCTGTACCAACGGCCGCAACAACACGTTGGCGGAAAACTTCAGCGGCTCCTTGGCGAGCAGGGATTGCAGGGCGGTTGATGAAATCTCCTCCGTCCCGTCAATAAGGAACTTCCCGTCCCGTTGGTGCAGCGCCATGCGATCGCCGTGCCTGGCCACGAATAGCAGGGTCGAATCCTCACCAACATGGACCTGGGCGTGGTAGCCGCGATGCACCAGGTCGAGCGAGGCTTCCACGACACCGGTCCGCAGTTCCGCCGCCTGACCGAGCGCCTGCTGATAAACTCCGGAGCCGAGCCGGTGCACGGCTTCATCCAGCGGATCCAGGAGAATCACACCCCAACGGCCGAAAAGCCGGGTCATGAATCGCGCAAAACTCTCTCCCCAGGTCGCACCGGGCACATAGCACTCACGCAAATCCTGTATCAGCCGGGAGCGGGATTCACCCTCCGGCAGCAGTGCCTCCATTTGTGTAATCGCCGCGGAAATCTCGGCTGTGTGCTGGACTTCTCCTACCGGCGAACGCGGGGAAGGACGGTCGCCATTGTCGCGAAGCGAAACCAGGTTGTACTCTTCATCGAAGATTGTCCCTTCCGAAACTTCCTCCAAATCATGGTCCTCTGTCGCCAGCCAAAAAATAGGTACACACGGAAGACCCTGTTCGGAAAGAGAGCGCGCCAGCCGCACCGTGGTTAGTGCCTTGTAAAGCGTGAAGGCCGGGCCGGAGAACAGCCCCACTTGCTGACCCGTGACCACCGCGAAGGTTCCCGGTTGGCTGAGGCGTTGAATATTGGCCAACGTCGGTTCTCCACAGCCAAAAGCGCGGTTCTGGCGCGCAAGAATCTCCGCCATCTCCACGCGCGGAGGGGAGAATCTGCTCATCTGGGCGGCCAAAGATTGATAGCTCCGGGGATCGAACGGCGAGCCATTATAAAAGCGGCTGACCCGGTCAAAGTGATAGAGATAGTCCGTTAGCAGGGCGGTGGAGTGAGGAATTTGGGTATACGGGATACAGGTCGCAGTCATGTGAATTAATTATCCTACACGGTCTGCCATTCAACGGCAACATTTCAGCAATTATGTCGCAGCCAGTGCCGCAATCGATTTGACCAAAGTCGGCACAAACAGCCTCGAATTAATTAGATGTCGTAACGGCGATAGAGTTACGGATACTGCGCATAAGAAGGAGTTAAGAGTCAGCAAAAATCGCTGTTGGGACATGGCGTCACCGTTGAGCCCGAATGAGAAACCCCTCATTAAGAAAAGCTCGCCGATTTTGACCCAAGCTTGTCCAAATTTCACTGCGTGAGGGGAGTCATGATAATAGCTGTGCCAAAGGCCCCTTGGAGTGCGGTCGCAGCAGCTACCGCCTTGGAATGCGGTTGCGGCAGCGAGCGCAGTGGAATGCCGTAGTACCAAATACCACCGGCAGATCGCGAAATCACATCAAGTCCCTGGAAAGGCGGCAGCTTCGCGGCCGCAAGGCGCTTCGCGCATTTTCAGGGGTGCGCCGCAGGCGCATGGCCGTCTGTGCGGAAAGGCGCCGCCTTTCCGTGGCGGGAAAACACCCCCACAACCCCTTTCGCACCGCCGGGAAGGCGATGCCATCCCGGCGGTGCGTGGAGTTTCTGCATTTGGATGGGAGTGTTCGCTTGGTCGGACCCACAGCAGTGACACTACAGACAGAAGTGCGGTTAGGCGACTTCGCGCCAGGGTGGTTGCGAGTTGCGGGGAAATCCAACAATGATTGGGTGGCGCATACATTGATTCTTATGTATGCGTCACTTGCCCCTTGCGGTAGACTGCGCCGATGCCGCTCCGGAGGATCGTTCCGTGTTGGCGATGGATCGCCTGCAGCTCCGGGTCGCAAGTCAACGGCCCCGGTCGCATACATACACGACAATGTATGCGCCACCCACGAATCTACAGAGCAGTTGTAAGCAAATGATGTCTGCGCCACCCCGCGGATACTACGCATAAGAAGGAGTTAAGAGTCAGGAATAGGCGTCGCCGGGCATTGGCGTCCCCGTAGGGCCCAAATAAGAAGCCGCTCATTAAAAAGCACTCGCCGGTTTCGACCCTCCGCTATGTCAACCTCATTGCTGGCCGCGCGGCGGGGATATAGGGGGGTGGAATTTTGCCGGCGCCATTGGCTGGCTGGCGGGACTCCACTTGCCATTGCCCGGTTGACTTCCGCAGGGAGTAGCGCTGACGAATGACCAATTCTGATACATTCGGGCTCTTAAACCTCACGTAGGCCTCCGCCGTGTCACCGTGAAACTTGACCTGTTCGACCTCCAAATCCATGTTGTTGAAGACGCCCTGCGGCAGGTTTTTCACATGATTCTTGATTACCGGCCGGATCGCCAGAACTGCGGAAAGATCCTGCGCCGTTCCCGGCAGGTCGCGAAACGCAGGTCCGGCAGCGAGCTTTGGTTTGAAGGTTTCCAGAGGCTGTGGCAATGGTGAATATGCGGGCTTCGCCGGGGCTGCCGGTTTGACGGGTGCGGCGGGAGCATTGGGCTTGCCTCCCCGTGGTGTACGTAAAAGGGCATCCAATTCCTGCTCAATCTGCGCGATTCCCTTTTCGTGGCGATCCCGGGCTTTTTGCACCCGCCAGTCCACAAGCGGCTGTGCCAGATATCCCCCAACGGCAAGGATGGGTTTCCAAGGCAGCAGAATAAAAACCACCATGAATGCACATCCCCAAAACCCATAGAGCACGAGGACGCTGACTAGAATTGCTTGCAAGGCAATACGGATTTCCGCTTCATTCGTGATCATTGTTTCCTCACCTCAATACGCAGTGCAGCGTGGCCGCAACCAGAAGCGTGGCATGGCCATCCCGATCAAATGCATCGGGACAGGTCCTGGCCATGAACATCACGGGCAGGATGCCCGTGCCACAAAGTACGTAGGACCAGCAGCGCTGGTCCGAGGCCGAACGCTGTTCGGCCCTACGTCGCCCGCAAGACGTTTGCCAGGTAGACAAGAATTGCACTGCAGTGCTGATCGCCGTAAGGAATTTGACCTTCACAACCGATATCTCCCGGACGAAAGTGGGCAACTGGCAATCCGTATCTCCCTCCACTGGGCAAGCCTTGCCGGACTTTGACTGCTAAGTCCCATAACAACAAGCAGGCCGCAAGGGGTTAGTGCAAACCGCGTACCAAAAATTGCTCGCGGTGGGAATACCAAGCAACGTGAGGAAAGTTTTACTTGGAGAGGCTTGTCCGTTGGGAGACCCGCCCCTGCCGGAGCGTAGGCGCTAGAAAAGGCACCATGGGGCAACGAGCCAGTGTAACAGGCGAAAGATCGTAGCCCATAGCGAGCTATGGGCGGAGAGGTCGCACTTTAATCCCCCAGCCCCAGGTGGGCGAAAGAAGCCATCGGCGCGGTGACATCGTATCCCCACCCCATTGCATCAACCGATGAAGAAAACGACTCCGCTGCTAATTCTAATCGCGATCTCTTTCGCCCCTTACGGGGCTCGGGCGCGTTGGGGTGCCAGTTTACCCACGGCTTGCGCCATGGGCTACGATCCTTCGCCCGCTTTGCGGGCTGGGCGGTGACAGCGCTTATCCTGGCGCCTAAGCCCTGCCGAGCAGCGGTCTCTGTCTGTTCAGCCCCTTTAAGGGGCCAGGATCGTAAAGCTCACGGCTTTGCCGGGAGGGTATAGAACAAGGGGGGACCCTGCGGACAATCAGAATAAGGTGTAGATGTAAGGTGCGGCAACTTCCGCGGCCCCAATGAGGACGACCAGAAATGCCAGGGCGATGACAAGAAACAGCGGCCACACCACGCGGTTGGCAAGGCAGTACCCACCGATGTCGCGAAGCAGCTTCCAGCCGTAATAGAGTCGCCGCATCAGTTTCCCTCTTCCTGAATTACCTGATCAATCGAGGCCAAATTCCTGCTTCCAATCGATGCTTTCTTCCCATGCGGGCTGCTCGCCCTTGTGGAGTATGAACTTATTGAGAACCAGCACGTCGATTCCCGTCCGCATGAAACACTGATAAGCATTTGCGGGGGTACAAACAATGGGCTCGCTACGAACGTTGAAGGACGTATTCACCAGCAGCGGGCAGCCGGTCATTCGCTCAAAGGCGGAAAGGATGGCGTGAAACTGTGGATTCGTCCTGGCGGAAACCGTTTGAATGCGGGAGGAGTAGTCAACATGCGTGATTGCCGGCGTTACGGAGCGCACCTGGTTCACCCATTGGTCCAGGGGCAGCGAGGCTTCATCGTTCTGCGGTGGGCGGCGCCTATCCTCGCGCAGGTTCGCGACCATCAGCATATAGGGCGACGGAGCATCCAATTCAAACCAATCCGCCGCACGTTCTTCCAGGATTGCCGGAGCAAAAGGCCGGAAAGACTCGCGGAATTTCGTCGCCAGATTCAGGCGCGACTGCATGGTGGCGCTGCGGGCATCCGCCAGGATGGAGCGATTGCCAAGGGCGCGGGGCCCATATTCCATTGCCCCTTGAAACATGCCGACAACGCGCTCCTGGGCAAGTTGGGTGGCTATCGCTTCCGCCCGACCCTCACCTTCCAACACTCGAAAGGGGTAACCATTGGCGGTCAGAAAGTCCTGAGTATCCTCGTCGCGGAAGCTTGGCCCCAAGTATGAACCGCGCATGGCGTCGCACCCGGCATCAAGGGTTCGCGGCTGGTTTTCCGCCTGATGCCACGCAAACATCGCGGCCCCCAACGCTCCCCCGGCGTCTCCGGCAGCGGGTTGAATCCAGATGTTGCGGAAGATCTTCGCTCGCGCGATCGCCCCATTGGCAACGCAATTCAGCGCGACGCCTCCCGCCATGCACAAGTTTTCCTCGTCCGTCTGGCTGCGGGCCGCGCGGGCCATCCGCAGCACAATCTCCTCTGTAACCACCTGGATGGAACGCGCCAAATCCATTTCGCGCCGGGTGATTTCGCTTTCAGGGGCGCGCGGCGGACCTCCAAAGAGTTCGTCGAAATTCCGATTGGTCATCCGCATCTCGTGCAGGAAACCGAAGTACTTCATGTTCAAGCGGAAGGAGCCATCCGGCCGAAGGTCCACGAGGTGATGATAGATGCGGTCGGCATACGTGGGGCGCCCATACGGAGCCAATCCCATCAGCTTGTATTCCCCGGAATTGACTTTGAATCCGGTGTAGTACGTGAAGGCGGAATAGAGAAGTCCTAGCGAGTGGGGAAAGGTCTGCTGCCAGAGAATCGATACGCCATTTCCCTGCCCTTTCCCGATGGTCGTGGTATCGAATTCACCAACCCCATCCGCCGTGAGTATTGCTGCGGACTGAAATGGCGACGGGAAAAAAGCGCTCGCCTGGTGCGATTGGTGATGTTCGGGGTAGACGAACTTGTGCGGCGGGGCATATCCCAGGCGGTGCAATTCTGCCTCAATGGTATACGGAAGCCAAAGGCGCTCCTTGAGCCAGAGCGGAATGGCCTGCCGAAATGCCTCCCAGTTTTGGGGGGCAGAGACAAAATGTGACTTGAGAATGCGCACAAACTTGGAGAGGGGCTTCTCGTAATAAGCAACAATATCGAGTCCGTCCTTCCCCACCTTTCCTTCCCTCAGGCAAAACGTCACAGCGTTAATCGGGAAGCGCGCGTCGTGCTTACGCCGCGAGAAACGCTCTTCCTGGGCAGCGGCGATGATTCTGCCGTCCCGCACCAGACATGCGGCACTGTCGTGATAAAACGCGCTGATCCCCAGGATATTCATCGTAAGTTATTCTGCCGAAGCTACTTGCAACACGCGATCGCGCAGATATTGGGCGTAAATCCTATGTCCCGACACATCCAGGTGCGCGCCATCGTGATAGAGCTTTGGAACACCAAGGTTGCTGCGAATAAGTGGAAGCGGGTACGCCTCGGAAACCCGCCGGCCAGCGAGTTCAGGAAGCAGTCTATCAAGCACCAACTGAGTCAGTTCGCCCGCCCTGCCTTTCCGCGCTTCATCCTCATTCGGAAGCAGCTCAAAATCCGTCTTGGAGCCCTGCGCCTGTGCCAGAGTGGCGATTCCAATCCAGGCATCGACACCCTCAGCAAGGACCTGACCCTCCCGTGAGCCGGAATCAAAGCCCGCGCTTCCGCCGGTTGATCGCTGATTATGCTGCCACCGCAGGTGCTCCCAAAATTCCTGCCAGGCAAAGTCCGGGCGATGCCCTTCCGCAAAAAACGGGAAATGTTCAATTCCGTAACGTGGTCGATAGGCATCAGCCGGTGGCCCCATCACCATAACCAGGTCGGCATGGAAAAGGCCAAACGCGTTCACATACGCAAGTTCGTGCTGGGGTCCCCAACCATTCACTCCCATACTGAGGACTTCCACCCGCCGCGGCGAATTGGGCAGTTCGCCGGGATTTTGATTCAGCAGATACTCCAATCGGGCTGCGTAGGTCTGCTTCTGGTCAATGTAGGATCCGCCATACAACGTGGAGTCTCCCAGCATCAGGATGCGGAAAGTGCCCGCAGGCTTCTCCGCCGCAACGTCGCGGCATCGCATTCCGAAGGCATTAATGTGGATCTCCCCGCCGTAGCGGTGAACATCCTGATGGGGAGCGGGGTAATAACCAATACGAGGATCCACCCGGTAGACGATGGGGTTGCCAAAGCCCATGGAGCGAAGAATCAACTCGCTGCTTCCGGCAAGCAACAAGACAAAGGCGAGAATTCCTATCGCCCAAGCGAAAACGTGGGATTGCTCGCCTGCGGGTTCGACCGTGAAGAGCCGCTCATAATACTTGGCGCGCTTCGTCTCCGGTGCTGCGGGTCGCCAATAGGAGGGCTGCTCGCGGCGCAGTCGTAACCCCAACAGGTCGATCCTTGCCGCGGACAGGGCCAGTCGAATTGCACCGAATACCAGCACGTAGAATGGCCACAGCACAGCCAGGGTTGTGACGCGCCCAGCGCCGGCGCCGAGCCAGTCGAAGGCCCGCAATAGGTGTCTTCGTAATGATTGGGAGCTTAAACCCAAGGCGAGGAGGGAGGTTACAACCCACACCCCAAGGGCCAGGATGCGATGGCCACGCGCGAACAGTAGACAGCCAAATGCTGCCCCCGCCACCACCGACCATAGTATCGGCCGCACGGACGCCGCGCGCGGCTCCAGGATCGGCGGGAACCATTGCAGATCTTTCATGCGCCACGCTTAGACGGCGAGCCCGGCGTTAGCTTGGTGGAGCGCCGCCGCAATCTGCTTCTTCGCCTTGGCGGAGACGGGCAGCAAAGGCAGCCGCGGGATTCCTCCATGATAGCCGCAAAGGTCGAGTGCGACCTTGACTCCCGCCACGCCGAACGGGACCGAGATCTTCTGACCCAGCGGCAACAGGCGTTGCTGCAAGTCACGCGCCTGACCGGCATTCTCGTGAAGATAGGCTTCGTATACGCCGACACAAAGCGACGGGGCAAAATTGGCCAAGCCCAGCACCGCTCCCACCGCACCTTCGCTCAACGCCTCGTAGAATATGGAGGCCGCACCCACCATCACCCGGAACCCCGGGCGCACCTTGGAGAGAATGGCGCGCAAGAAGTCCATGTTGCCGGAGCTTTCTTTCAGCCCTACGACATTGGGCAGCCGCGAGAGCTTGCCGATGGTTGCCGGGTCAACATCAAGGCCGGTGAATTGCGGGATGGAGTAAACCATCACCGGACGCTTGACTCCCGCGCCCACGGCACGGTAGTGGGCCACCAGGGCGTCGGAATCCATCCGGGCCTTGAAGTAATTCGGCGTGAGCACCAGTAGCGCATCAGCCCCGCGAGCCACGGCTTCCCGGCTGAGCTTGATGGTGGCGGCGGTGCCTTCCAGGCCGGTTCCCGCCAACAGAATCTCAGGAGGTTTCACGACTTCCCGTGCCAATTCCACCAGCCGCAGGCGCTCGTCTTCAGCAAGATACGGCGCTTCGCCCGTGGATCCCGCCACCAGAATTCCCGCCAGTCCAATACCCAAGATTTTGCTGATATTCTCAAGGAATTGGCCTTTATCCACTTCCCCGCGACGATTAAAGGGGGTGGCAATGGGGCAGATTACGCCTTCCAGATTCTTGATGATTTCATTTCTCGTCATGGTGACACCCTCAAGCAGTGGTGAGTGGTCAACAGGCAGAGACAAGCCACTAAGCACTGCCTTTACGATGAAGATTCTGCAAGCTCGCCACCTGCAGCGGACCTTCCTTGCAAGCTCGAATTCCCTGGATGGCCGCGTCGGCCGCGGAAAGCGTCGTAATGCAGGTTACGCCATGTTGCACGGCTGCCCGCCGGATAACTTTGTCGTCAACCCGCGAGTTACGTCCCAGCGGGGTGTTGATAATCAGATCGATATCGCCGCTCTTGATGCGGTCCACCACATTGGGCCGTCCCTCGTTGACCTTGAAAACTCTTTCCACCTTCACGCCGCCGGCACGCAGAGCCGCCGCCGTGCCCTTGGTGGCAATCAGCGTAAATCCCAAGCCTTCCAAGTCGCGCGCAATGGGAACAACCCCGGCTTTATCGTGATCGTTCACCGAGATGAAAACAAGCCCTTTGATGGGAATCCGCTGACGCGCTCCCAACTGGGCCTTCGCGAACGCCAGCCCGAAGCTGTCCGCAACCCCCATGACCTCGCCGGTGGATTTCATTTCCGGTCCGAGAATCGTGTCCACCCCGGGGAACTTCTGGAACGGGAAAACCGGTGATTTCACATATGAATGGAAGACGGGCAATTCCGCCGGCAGTCCGAATTCCGCGAGCTTACGGCCTACCATCAAACGGGCCGCAATTTTGGCGAGGGGGAAGCCCGTCGCTTTGCTCACGTATGGAACGGTGCGGGAAGCGCGCGGATTCACTTCCAACACGTAAATCTTGCCATTTTGAATGGCGTACTGCACATTCATCAGCCCTACGACTTTGAGGGCCCGCGCCAGGCGCACGGTGTAGTCACGCAGGATCTGGTGCTGGTCTGCGGGGATGCTCACTGCCGGCAGCACACAGGAGCTGTCACCTGAGTGAATCCCGGCCTCTTCGATGTGCTGCATGATACCCGCCACCACCACATCGGACCCGTCAGAAAGCGCGTCCACATCAATTTCCGTGGCGTTTTCAAGAAAGCGGTCAACCAGAATCGGGAAAGCCCGTTGCAATTCCTCCGCGCGCAAAACGTATTCGCGCAGGGTGGCTTCATCGTAAGCAATCACCATCGCCCGGCCGCCCAGTACATAGGAAGGCCGCACCAGCACGGGATAGCCGATGCGAGCGGCGATTGCCAGCGCCTCCTGCACATTCATGGCGGCCCCGTTTTCGGGCTGGGGAATTCCCAGCTCCGCGAGCAGCGCGCCAAAGTGCTTGCGGTCCTCCGCCAGGTCAATGGACTCCGGCGTCGTGCCGACAATGGGCACCCCGGCGGCTTTGAGCTGGCGGGCCAGGTTCAACGGAGTTTGCCCTCCGAACTGAACAATAACCCCGGTGGGCTTTTCTTCCTCCACAATCGCCATGACGTCTTCGAAGGTCAAGGGTTCAAAATAAAGCCGGTCGGACGTGTCGTAATCGGTGGAGACCGTCTCCGGGTTGCAATTCACCATGATGGTCTCAAAGCCCTCTTCCTTCAGGGCGTAAGAGGCGTGAACGCAACAATAATCAAACTCAATTCCCTGCCCGATCCGGTTGGGGCCGCTGCCCAGAATCATGATCTTCCGGCGCGTGGTGGGCTCTGCCTCATTCTCATCTTCATAAGTGGAATAGAGGTAAGGCGTAAAGGATTCAAATTCCGCCGCGCACGTGTCCACGCGTTTGAACACAGGGCGAATGTTCAATTCCCGCCGGCGCTGCCGCACTTGTTCCGCGCTTTTTTCCCAAACTTCCCCGAGAGTCGAATCAGAGAATCCATACTGTTTGGCAAGATACAATACGCTGTCCGGTACGTTTTCCAGCGTGAAGCGCTTCAACTCACCTTTGAGTTCGAGAATCTGCTGAAGCTGGTTCAGGAACCAGGGATCGATCCGGGTGATTTCGTACAGCAATTCAAGGCTGTAACCGATTTCGCAGGCGTGCAGAAGGTCCCACAGGCGGTCCGGATGAGGTGTTGCCAGCCGCCGCTCAAGTTCCGCGGGGTCAGACGGCGAAGTATGAGTTTTGCGACCGGTTTCAAGCGACCGGATCCCTTTCATCAGGGCTTCCTTA
>JARLGN010000049.1 GCA_031292775.1 Acidobacteriota bacterium
ACCCGCAAGCGGGCTTCCAGGAGCAGTGGGCGTCACGTGAGTTGGCGCGCGGCTTACGCAACCTGGGTTTGGCGCGGGAGCCCGTGCAGACATTGGCGGGGGGAGGGGAATTGCCGGCGTCGAGCCTGGCTTTCGTTCTCTCCACCGATCGGCAGAATTTTAAGAATCCGGAAGCCTACACAATTTCCAATTCCAACGCGTCCAGCCCGGGTAAGGCTTCGCGCATTCACATCACCGGAGCCACTCCGCAGGCAGTGTTGTATGCAGTGTTTGATTTTCTGGAGCGTCAAGGTGCTTTCTTTGGTTTGGATGGAGAAGTCTACCCGCTGGATCCTTCTCACGCCCTGAATCTGCCACCCGCCGGCGATGCTTGGCGAGCACAGCCGCGCTTCAGCACACGAGGATTGGTTCCCTGGCCCGACTTCCTGAATTGCGTCACCGTTTACAACCGTGAGGACTGGCGCGCTTACCTGGAAGCCATGGTGCGCATGCGGTTCAACACTTTGGGCGTCCACGTCTACGCCAATGAGTCGTTTCTCTCCTGTGAATACAACGGGTCAGGGTACATCGCTTACACGGATACCAGTGCAACCAATCGCGCCAAATATTTGCCGGAGCGAACGTCACGCTACGGAATGGGTTCCGCCGATTTTTACGACGATGAGGTTTTTGGTTCGGAAGCCACCACCCAAGCCCGGAACTGTTGGGAGGCTGAGGAATTTGCGCAACGCCTTTGGGCCGAGGCATTCCAGTACGCCCAGAAATTGGGCATCCGGACCGGCGTGGGATTTGAGCCCTACCAGGTCCCGGAGGAGATCTATCGTGCTACTGCCCCGGAAGCGCGGTACAAATCGCAGGATCCCAAGAATCCCGGCCCCCGCATCGATCCCGAATCAGCAGCGGCCAAGGACATTCTGGAAACACGCCTGGGCTGCCTGCTGGAAGCCTATCCCATGGTGGACTACGTGTGGCTGTGGGAAGACGAAGGCACGGGTTGGGCGAGCCATAGCGGAAAGGTTCCCACGCCCGTCCTGCCTTTCAAGCAGGCCTACGACTTCCTGAAGCGTCATGCTCCAGAGAAGCGGTTGGTCATTTCCGGTTGGGGCGGTATGGTGCGGAATTTTGCGGAGTTCCATAAAGCCCTCCCGGAGGACATCGTCTTTTCTTCGCTGAACGATATGGTGGGTTGGGATCCCGTCAGCGAAGAGTACGGAAAACTCGAGGGTCGCGAGCGGTGGCCGATTCCGTGGCTGGAGGACGATCCCGCCATGTGGTTTCCACAATTTCACGTGGCTCGGTTCGAGCAGGATATGAATTTGGCCGAACAGTACGGCTGCCAGGGTTTGCTCGGAATCCATTGGCGCCATCGCATCATGGAGGCCGATGCCGGTTATCAATCCCGTAACTCGTGGGATAAGGGGCTGACGCCCACCAAGTTCTTTCAGGACTTCGCGTCAGTGCAAACCCGCGCACCAAGGGTTCCTGAGTTGGCGAAGATTCTGGAAGACACGGATCGCGACCGGCTGATTCTTTGTACCTTTACGGGCCAGGTCAAGAATGGCCATCATGAAATCCATGAATTTTCAGGTGACTACGATGAAGGGTTCCAGTTTTGGGCGCGCTACGAACTGCCGGAGAGCGTGAAGCAATCCCAGGCGGAAGTGGCCCGTCAGCTTCGCGCGCTAACTGACACTGCTTCCAGCCCGGCCGAGCGCGAGCGGCTGAACTACCTGACGCGATCCATCGAATTCTTAACGCCCTATTCCGAGTCGTGGTCGACGGCGCAGCTTTTAAACCGGAAAATCCAACAAGCGGATGAACTGAAGAAGCAGAACAAGGCCGATGAGGCGCGCACGCTCGTTCAGACAGAAGTTGTGCCGCTCTGGATCAAGATGGCGCCGCGGGTTAGGGAAGCGTTCTTGAACTTTCAAGAAATCGTGAGCACGCGGCCGGATCTGGGCCAATTGGCGTCGATGCACAACAAGTACGAGCGCCTGGCACTCTATCGCCTGCGCGCCTCGATGAAGGAGTTTTTGGGAGAACTGCCACCGGAAGTGGAACGGATGTTTGGGGAATCGCGGCAGCCTGACGGCAACGCCACGGCGAGGGTTTTCGTCCCTACGCGCCCGACCTTGCTCCACTCCGGGGAAAGGGTTCGCATCAACGCGATTGTTCCCGGGCCGGTGAATGTGGTTCGAGTGACGCTGTTCACTCGGACGCATGACGCGCAGGCCTGGAGCGCCTCGCCGATGAAGTTGAAACAGAGGCGCACCTTTGGGGGCGAGCTTCACGGACGCGACACGCTGGGAGTTTTGATGGATTATTACGTTGCGGCCGAGGTGGAGAAGGGTGGGTCCAGGAGGATCCTGACCTCCCCGCCGGAAGCGCCGCATCGATACCACACGGTGACGCTGGTCTGAGCCGATCCTACTTTATCTTGGTGGCAAAGAGAAGATTGGAGGGAACTGCTCTGGAGCCGTAACCGATCCGGAAGGGGAGTGGCTTGGGCTTCTGAGTCAGATAGGCGTTTCTTAAGTCCGGTTGTTCCAGCCAGCGGAAGCTCCCGTAGGGTCGAACATACTCCCCATACAACTGCACCCGCCAGGTTGGCGGGAGGTAGAAGTGATACGGAACGCCCGAGTCGTCCTGTAGAACTGCGACGCTCTGGGAAAGCACACGTTCGCGAATGATCGAGAACTCCGGATCGTGAAT
The DNA here is from genome assembly GCA_031292775.1 of Acidobacteriota bacterium. GTDB lineage: Bacteria > Acidobacteriota > Terriglobia > UBA7540 > UBA7540 > Bog-366. The sequence continues at coordinate 2,713 of JARLGN010000049.1, forward strand.
CATGTATGAGGTCGCCTTTAGAAATGTCGTGGCCCCCGGGAGCCGGGAGAGGAAACTAAGGAAGGGCCGGTCCTCCTGCAAGCGCGTGTTCGACAAATTCACGGAAAAGTAGAACAGTTTGTGAACGGATTGGTCGTTGTCTCGACGGAACTCGATTTCCAAGCCCTTATTTCCGATCCTGCCGGGAGCATGATAGTCGGATGCCCGCTCAACGATCTGTCCCCTGTCGTCGAGCCTGACGTAGCGGAAGCCCAAAATCGTATTACCTGACCGCACCAGCAACTCCAAAATCGGCAAGCACAAACCATCCGTTACTTGTCCTCGAAACTGGCGATCCATCCTGCGGGTGATGAAAAAGCTCCTGTCCAGTTCCGAGGCCACCGCAGACCTCGTCTCCGCCAGATATAATTCGAGGTTCTTCCTTTCCAGTTGCTTCGGACTTGGCAGTGTCCCTGCCGGCTCCAGTCCGACCATCACATAGACGGGGCTCTGCGGGAAGAAAACCGTAACCATGAGAGCGTCAGGGCCGCTGAACGGGTAAAAGACGGGCGACCCTTTGGAAGGGTTGTTTCCGAACTCAGCCTTCTGGAACGCGCGCATCGCCGGCAGGCGCTCATCCTCCATCCCGGCCCAGGCGCGATCCAATTCGTGCCGGTGTTTTGCCCAGGCCGTACTATCTTGAAATTTCGCCAACGGGTTGTCAGATCGCGCCGGCAGTCCAGCCAGAAATCGCCCCACATCATCGGCGTAGCGGTCGTGCGGGACAGGTTCCAGCAGCCGGTCTACAAGAGGTTTTTCGGTCCTCGGGCCCGGGGCGTAATGGCACGAAAGCATCAGTGCCGCTGAACACAGGCACATCCATCGAACCCAGGAATGGCGGCGGACGATCAGAAACAATTTCACGAACTCCCTTCTTGATCTCCAATTTTTGTTGGGAGATTCCATTATGGACTCAGGCCCAACTGACAACATATACTTGGCTGCCGCCCCAATGCAATCACCAGACGTGATTTAGCGCGCTGAGCTTCCAGCGCGGCGGGAAAGGGGTACACAACCATGCGACTCAGGTTGAGAGGCCTAGCAGGCTGCGGAAAAATGCCGGATTCGCAACGTAGCGGCGACTTTACGTCGCCATAACCTCAATCGGTGCAACACGGAAATGGCGGGGTAAACCCGCCGCTACACGTTTTTCCGCAGCCTGCTAGGCGGTCGCTCATGGCAATGGAGAACAAGTGAAGGTCTCTTCACTTGTTCGTGTCGCCTTACCGGGAAAGTGATCGAAGCCCACGGAAGAGGTAACGCAGTCCAATTCCAGACCACCCGCCGAAAGTCATTTTGTATTTGCCAATCGCCGTCGATGACAGCTACAAGTCTTAATTCCGTGCCGCGCCGCCGCCCACTTCCAGGTCAACGTCGTAATAGAGAGCGGTCATCGGCATTCCTGAAACCGGTTCGACATTGTTGGCACGCACCACCGCATGATAAATCCCTTTTGTGAGTCCCACCGTGGAGACCGTGTTGGAAAGCGTCTGGCTCTTCGCGTGTTTCGTCACCGCGACGGACAGCCATGACGGAAGTCCGGCTTGCACTTTCCACAATGGCAGCTCATTACTCCCGGTGGTCCTGACGGTGATGGCTCCGG
>JARLGN010000411.1 GCA_031292775.1 Acidobacteriota bacterium
ATGCGAGCGTACCGACCTAATCCCCGTGGAGGGGTGAACTCTCAGGCTGGTGGCGTGGTTTTGATGGGAATTCTTAGGACTGGTTTGGAAGTCTGGGACTGACGGGCTGCGGAAGAACTTGCTGGTGCTATTGTTAGTAGCACGGGCCAGGTTTAGCACGGACATTTCAGCACCACCACCCCGTCCGTCGGCTGACGGACACCCCTCCTGAATCAGGAGGGGTGCTTTTGCCACACCGGGGGCCGGTAAATATTTTGTTCTCAGCACTCGCGTAATTCCGTAGGGGGAATGGACTCAATCACAAGAATTGAACGCAGGATTGTAGACTAGAACATCAAATTTCAGGCGACAGTTGCTACGTTTTTTAGCTTCAAGTAACACTTACCAAATCCTCAATTCGCCAGTATGGGGGCTTATAGTCTCTGGACGAATCTTACGTTAATGTGACACAAAGTCACTAAAGCGTTAAAACTTTCGTGGGTATATATATGGTGGTGGCCCAGGGCAACCACACCAGATATCCCGCAAATTGCCCTAAATACCCCCACGGACAACGACAATATACGAAGAAACCCATAAGACTAACGAAATAGTTCTTGACACGCAAAATGCATCAACGTATAAGCGCATTCAGCACAGATGTCGGAACGAGCTTTCACTTTCTGGATTTAGACAGCTTCAAAGGCACCAAATCGCGGAAGGTTATTAATATGACAGAGACCAGAGAGGTGATGGACATCCGGGAAGCGTCGGAGTATCTCGGAGTCTCGCGGGAAACCCTCTACAAGTACGTCTACGAAGAAACAATCCCTGCTTTCAAGCTGGGCAACCGTTGGAAATTCAAGAAGACCGTTCTGGACCGTTGGATGGAGAAGCAAAGCGCGCAGTTCGAACAGCGAGCAACACGTAGACCGCGCGCCACCGCTCGATAGGGAGCACTGCCAATGTTTGGGTTAGGAAAATCTAAAAACCTGGTCGGGTTGGATATCGGGTCGAGCGCCGTCAAGGCGGTGGAACTGCGCCGGAAGGGCAACTCCTTTGAGCTTCTGAACCTGGGGATTGAGCCCCTCGGCCAGGATACGGTGGTGGATGGCGCCATCATGGATGCGCTCTCAGTCTCTTCCGCGATTGAGAAAATCTTCACTGACAATCGTATCAAGATCAAGAACGTGGCGACCTCTGTTTCCGGCCACTCGGTCATCGTCAAGCGCGTTACGGTGGGAGCCACCACAGATGAGGAGTTGTACAACGCCATCCCTTACGAGGCGCAGCAACACATTCCCTTTGACATGACGGATGTAAACCTGAGCTATCAAGGATTGGGCCCGTCCCCCTCCGGGAGCGGAACGGATGTCATGCTGGTGGCGGTGAAACGGGAAAAAATCCTGAACCACACCAACGTGCTGAGCCAGGCCGGCAAAACTCCCATTGTGGTCGACTACGATGGGTTTGCGGTTTACAACGCCTTTGAGGTGAATTACGAAGTTCCTTCCGATCAAATGGCCGCGCTACTCAATATCGGCGCCAGCATCATGAACATCGTGATCGGGCGGGGAGGCAATCCGCTGTTTACCCGCGATGTATCGGTGGGTGGGAACCAGTACACCGACACATTGCAAAAGGAACTCGACTTGAGTTACGAGGATGCGGAAAGGCTCAAGCAGGGATTTGAGGTCCCCAACGTAACGCAGGAGCAGAAAATTCCCCATCTGCGGTCGGTGACCGAAATCCTGATGCTGGAAATCCAAAAGACATTCGACTTTTTCCGGCAGACCACGTCGACCGAAAACATTCAGCACATCTATGTATCCGGCGGGACCGCCAAGATTGACGGTCTTGTGGATCAGCTCAAAGCGGAATTCAGCATTCCCGTGGAAATCATCAATCCGTTTCAAAGGATCATGGTGGATAGCAAGAAATTTGACGTGGGTTACGTGGAAGAAATTGCTCCCCGTATGAGTGTTGCGGTGGGGCTGGCTTTGAGGAGCTTTGACTAGCCATGATTAAGATCAACCTGCTAGGAGTCGCACCGCCTCCGACCAAGGTCATTTCGGCGGGAGGACCACCGGCGCCGAAGGCCACTCAGATCTTCATGTTTGTGGCGGCGATGGTCATATGCTTCGGGGTAGTCGGGGTCATTTACAAGGTCTGGACCAACCAGATCGCGGATCTCGAAAAGAAGAAGATCCAGGAGAAGATCCGCCAGACGGAATTAGCGGCGGTGAAGGCCCAAAATGAGAGATACCAACAACATCTGAGTGACCTCGAGACCCGCATTAATACCATTCAGGCGCTGCAGAACAGCCGCGTCGGCCCCGTCGAATTGATGAGTGCTTTGGGAAGCATCGTGAGCAAAACCAACGACATATATCTTTACACAATGAATCCCGCGGGCGACCGGGTGCAACTCAAGGGGCAGTCAAACACGGTCGATTCCATGGCGAACCTACTGGCCTTTCTGAAGAATTCCGGGTCCTTTCAGGATGTGCAGTTGGAACAGTTCTACCAGGATGATCAGCACGACCGGTTGACTTACAAGTTTCAGGTGAGTTGCCAGTTCAAATCGCCCACGGGTGGAATCTCCCCCACGGCGGGAAGCGCGCCCGAGGGTCCTGGCGCCCCGGCTGGCACTGGCGGACCAGCGGTGGCCCCCGGCGCACCTAGCGCACCACAAGGTGTAGCCACACAGCTTAAAGGGCCCCAAAGATCGCTGTAGGAGAGGGTTAAGAAGATGGCCAAGTCCTTCAATGACATTCCGGCTCCCATCCAAGGAGCTATTTTGGTGACGGTGGCTGTCGCCTTGGCGGGCGGCACATTTTGGTACTGCGTCTTGCCCTTGAGCGACCAAAAAGACGGATTGGACAGGGAAGTGAAGAAGCTCAAGGCGGAAAACGACAAGAATGAAGCCTTCAAGCAACAGCAAACTGAGTATCTAAATCGTATTAAGCAGTTGGAAAGCCAGTTGGAAACGCTCCGTTCCATCGTTCCCGACGAACAGGCCACCGATGAGTTCATGAAAACGGTGTTTGCAGATGGTGCAGGTACCAGTACCCAGATCCGGACCCTTATTCCCAAGCCTGCTGTGGTAAAGGACTTCTATGTGGAAATGCCTTTCGTCGTGCGCTTGGACGGAACCTATTACAGTCTGCTGAGCTTTTTTGAGCGATTGGCGCGTGAACAGAGAATTATGAGTGTTTCGGGCCTCTCCCTTGGTACTCCCGAGGGTGGCGGCATGGGGGCATACAAAGTAGCTACCACAGAGACGGTTGGGGCGAATTGCGTGCTGACGACTTATTACAATAAACCCCTGACGGCGGCGGCGCCACCACCTCCTAAAAAGAAATAGTGAGCAGGATGAGGACAATGGCTAAGCATAGGTTTCAACACACTCGATGGTTTCAGGCAACGCGGCACTTGCTCTTAGCGGTTCTCGCGGTGGGCTTGGGGATCGCGCCGGGTGGGGCAGATCAGCAAGCCCCGAAGGGTTCCCGGCAAAGCGGCAAGGCCACGCAGGCACCCGGGAAGAGAACGGTAAGAGCAACCACGGCAAGATCTGCCAGAGCCTCTGCCCAACGTAAGGGCTCAATGGACAAGTCTGGTGGCTCCCTGTTGGCAGCAGGCAGACGTGACCCCTTCAAGCTCCCCGAACTTTCGGGTAAGGCAGTGCTCAACGGCGAGATTCCGGAATCCATGCCGGGAGGCGGCGGGGTACTTCCGCCAGGGGAACGCGGTTTGCTTATTTCGCAGTTAAGGCTCGAAGGCGTCGTGCGGCAGCAAACCCAAAACAAAATGATCGCGGTGGTCACGAACGATACCAGAAGGGCCTATTTCCTACGCGAGAACCAATCCGTATATAACGGCGTTGTCAGCAAGATCACGCCGGACGCAGTCTACTTCAAGGAGAACGTCCTCGACTCTAGTGGCCGGGTGACGACTCGTGAAGTGGTGAAGCGACTGGGTTCGGCCCCGGGAGAAGGAAGATGAGACGACAAGCACTTATTCCGCTGACGGTGACATGGCTGATGCTGGGGATGGCTATGACCCCTGCGAGCCGCGTTTGGGGGGCTTCAGATGTGGCGGCCTTGAAGTCGGTCACCCTCTCCGCCAACCCCACAGGCACGGAACTGGTCCTGCGAGTGGACGGGGTGTATTCCTATAAGACCGTCCAAGCCAGCCCCGACACCCTTTTCATCGACCTCGCGGGAGCCAAGGCAGAGGGCGTTGCCCGTAGCCAACAGTGGGTAAACCCGGTATTCTCCGGCTACAAGGTCCTGGCATATCGGGATGCTTACGGCCAGCCAGTCGTCCGCATCCAGGTGGACACGAAGCAAGCCGGTCCTTTTGTCGCACAGAAGGACGGCACCAAGCTGCGGTTGCTCTTTGGAAGGGGCCAAATTGTCAGCGCGGCGGCTGCTCCTGCCCCGGTTGCCCCTTCAGATCGCTCCTTAGCGCGCGGCATCCCACCTGCGTCCGCTAGCGGACCATTACTCGTCTCGAATGTTTCCCTCGACAAGCATGAGTCGGGTGAGACCTTTGTGGATGTTTCTACATCCCGGAACCCCAGCTATCGGGTGACGACATTACCCAACCCCTCGCGCTTGGTGGTGGATATTGAAGGCGCTCAGAATACCTCCGTCCACAAAAGCTACCGGGCCGACACGGCGGTGCTGAAGGCTGTTCGCGTCGGGCAGTTCCGCACCACTGACCCATCGGTTGTCCGGGTGGTTGCGGACTTGAACGGAGATCCCGTCTTTGATGTTCACGCTACACCGGCGGGTATCCGCATTGAGTTGCGCCCGCGGGGGTTGACAAAGTCGGTCCCCATTGCCGGCACGGCTCCAGTTCCGCAAATGAAGCCTGCAGAAACCAAGGCTGTTGAAACCGCTGCCATCGCAGTGCCTACCCCAGCAGTTCCCAAAGTAGCTGCACCTGCTCTCGCAACGGAGGTGATCGACCGGAAACCCAAAGTGGCGCCTCCTCTTGTCGTGGAAAAGCACGACACCGTTCGACCTGACGTCCAGAGTACGTTGCCCGTGATTGCCACCCCCCAGCAGGCCGTGGCGGCTCCACTTCCGCCTCCAGCCAGCGTTACACCGGAAGCGCTTCGCGCGAACCATGCAGCCGAAACCCTGAGTCTTGGCAAGGACCCTTCCATGTTGGAAGCGCAGTCGGCGCCTCCCGCCAACCCGATTGGTCCAGTGGAAGAATCCAAGCCTGTTTATACCGGCGAGCCAATTTCGCTGAATTTAAAGGACGTTGATTTGAAGGACTTTTTCCGCCTGATTCATGAAATCAGCGGATTGAACATCATCATTGATCCCAATGTGGGCGGCGCCGTCACTTTGGTGCTGGATTCTGTTCCTTGGGACCAGGCATTGGATATCGTCCTGAAGAACAATCGCCTGGGTAAGGTATTGGAAGGGAATGTCCTGAGAATTGCGAGAATCGAAACGCTGACGGCAGAGCAGGAAGGACAAACCAAGCTTGCATCTGCCCGCATGGACGCAGCCCCGCTAGTAACGCTCTTCAAGCCCATCAATTACGCCAAGGCTGCTGATATTGCAACATTGCTCAAAAGCTGGGCGGGAGGCGGAGCTCTTAGCCGCCGTGGCACCGTGTTGGTGGATACTCGTGCCAACACGCTGGTCATTTCCGATGTTCAATCGCAGATGCCTATCATTGAGAACATCGTATCCAAGCTCGACAGGAAAGCGAAACAAGTCTCGATTGAAGCCCGTGTGGTCCTGGCCTCGGCAAACTTCACCCGTACTCTAAGTGCGGCGCTGTCAGGCTCGGCACGCGGCTCGGCGACCGGACCCACGCAGGTGGGTGGATCGACGGGCACCGGGGCGTCCATCACGCCGTCCCTTTCGATTCCCGCCACCACTGCCCCGTATAGCTCCCTGAACATCCCTCAGAATGCCAGCACTGGTTTTGGCGCCATTGCCATTACCAATGCTTCATCGCGCTACCTGATCAATGCGGTGATTACCGCACAGGAGGAGCGCGATCAGGCAAAGACCATTTCCCGTCCCACGATCGTGACTCAGAATAATGTCCAGGGAATGGTTCAGCAAGGTGTTCAGGTCCCCATACAGACATCCATTAACAACACGATAGCGGTTCAGTATTACAATGCTACCCTGCAGCTCAGGGTGACGCCGCAGGTAACGGATGACGGGAACATCTTTATGCTCATTGACGTAACCAACGCCACCGTCGGTGCCTCGGTTACGACTGCCGGCCCCAACATTAACACCCAACAAGCCACCACCTCAGTGCTGGTTCCCGATGGCGGCACGGTGGTCTTTGGGGGTATTACGGTGACCAGCCGGACCAAGTCTGCAACTTACGTGCCTTGGCTGGGGACGATCCCCGTCCTGGGGCATTTGTTTAAGACCAACAATACGACGGACCAGGACCAGGAACTGCTCTTCTTCGTGTCACCCAAAGTGCTACCAGGTTAGCTTTTCCATCTTGCAAGGGTAGTCCAACGAATGCTAGCTTCAGGGAGGAGATACGTCTCCTCCCTTTTTGCTTATACCCATGAGTCATCAACCTCCCTCATCTCCCTTTCAAGCTCGCCAAGACCGGCTGCGTGCTCTTATGGAAACCCGCCACGTTCCTCTCATTCTGGTCTCCCATCTGGTAAACATTCGCTACCTGACGGGGTTTACGGGCAGCGCCGGCATGGCACTGATGGGCCTACGGCAAGGAATCCTTTGGGTTGACCCCCGTTATACTCTCCAGGCTCGGGAACAGGCTGAAGGTTGGGAGGTCATCGAGGAGAAGAAGGGGATCCTTAAGGGGGTGGCAGCCTGGCTAAGGAAGGAGGGGATTCGAGATGTGGCCATTGAGGCCTCAAGTCTTACTTTTGCGCAATTCGAATGCCTCCGCAGCGAGACAGGGAACACTCTTAGCATGAAACCTGCGGGAGATTTAATCGAGGATCTTCGTGTGGTAAAGGATCGCGGGGAGATTGAGGCTATCCGTGGTGCCGGAAAGGTGACAGCGGAGGCGTTTTCCGAGTTGCTGCCGTATATCCGGCCCGGGGTGGTTGAAAGGGACCTGGCCACGGAAATAGAGTACCGTATGCGAAAGAAAGGTGCGGAAGGGGCGGCATTTGAGAGCATCGTGGCCTCCGGACCGCGTTCCGCCTACCCCCACGCGCGCCCTTCGTCTAAAGCACTGCAAGAAAGTGAGTTGGTAATCTTCGACCTAGGTGCTATACTCGCGGGTTACGCCGCTGACATGACACGAACAGTCTTCCTCGGCGAACCGAATCGCCGTGTTCGGGAACTTTACTCAGCGGTGCTGAAAGCCCAATCCGGAGCAATTCGGTCGGTTGAAAACGGCGCCGCAGCGGGAGAAGTGGATTCATCCGCACGCCGTATTTTGGCAAAACACCGGCTTGCCCGGTACTTTACACACAGCACCGGCCACGGTGTGGGCCTGGAGATTCACGAAAGGCCGCGCTTGGGCAAAGGGGAAACCACCTGCCTGAGGTCAGGCTCAGTGGTGACGGTGGAGCCTGGTGTGTACCTTGAAGGATTTGGCGGAGTTCGTATTGAAGATACCGTGCTCGTGGGGCCCCAGGGGCCTGAGGTTCTTACCCCGGCATCGAAAGAATGTTGGGTGATCAGTTAGCGGTGTGACTGGCAATTGGATGGACAAAGCAGCGCCCCGATGCATCGGGGCATTTGCCAGCAACATGTCGGCGTTATAGGGTGGAGAGTGCAAATGTCGGAGGCAAGGGAGCAAACGAATGCCCGGTAAGAATTCAAAAGGCAATCCTCCCGAACCGGGACGGATCTGGAACCTGGATGACATCCAGCAGTTGCTGGACCTCCTGGCGGGGAAGGAAATCACCGAATTTGAAATGGAGCAACAGGGGGTAAAGATTCGCGTTCGGCGTGGGCAGGTTCACTCCGGAGATACCGGAAATGCCAACGGGTATGTGATTGCCCCTGCGGTCGCCCCCGTCGTGGGTGCCTCACCGTCGGCTCCTCCGGCCCAAGTGACGGCGGCCGCCCCCACATCCTCCCCGGCGGCGCCCGAAGCGGCTGCGGATTCCACCGAGGGCCTATTTGTGATGAAATCACCCATCGTGGGAACTTTCTACTCTTCACCTGCTCCCAACGCGCCCCCTTTTGCTCAGGCCGGCGACACGGTCCAGGTCGGTCAGGTGATTTGCATCATTGAAGCCATGAAGTTAATGAACGAACTGGAAGCGGAAGTCACTGGGAAGATTGTTCGCACCTACGTTGAAAACGGCCAGCCGGTGGAATACGGGCAATCCCTGTTTGCCATTGAACCAGCGAGGAAGAAGTAGAATCCAGGAGTCAGGAGCCGGAAGTCAGGAGTTAGAATAATGAAAGGCGCCGCCTAGCTTCTATTCTCTCAATCTCAAAATTTCTATACATGTTCAAGAAAATCTTGGTAGCGAATCGTGGCGAAATTGCATTGCGGGTGATTTGTGCCTGCAAGGAATTGGATATCCCCACCGTCGCAGTGTATTCGGAAGCCGACCGCAACTCTTTGCACGTGCGTTTTGCTGATGAGGCCGTCTGCATCGGACCGCCGCGCAGCGCTGACAGTTACTTGAACGTAGCCAGCATAATATCCGCAGCGGAAATTACCGGCGCGGAAGCCATCCATCCCGGCTACGGATTCCTGGCGGAGAGCGCCTATTTTGCTGAAGTTTGCGAGGCTTCCAATCTTACTTACATTGGCCCGCGCCCGGAAGTCATCAGCCTCATGGGCGACAAGCTTCGAGCCCGCGCCCGAATGAAGGAATTGGGCCTTCCGATCCTGGCTGGGTCAGAAGTTATTTCGTCGGAAGAAGCTGCATTGAGGGAAGCAGAGTGTATTGGCTACCCGGTTATGGTCAAGGCCGCGGCAGGCGGCGGCGGCAGGGGAATGCGGATTGTCCCCTCGGCAGAGGAACTTCCCCATTTGCTGCGGACGGCGCAGAATGAGGCGGCCGCATCCTTTGGAACTCCCGATATCTATCTGGAGAAATACGTTTCCTCACCCCGGCATATCGAGTTTCAAGTGATGGGAGACAGTCACGGAAGGGTGGTCCACCTGGGCGAGCGCGAATGCACCATTCAGCGCCGGCATCAGAAGCTTGTCGAAGAATCCCCCTCCACGCAAATTGACCAGGAGACCCGCGCGCGCGTCGGCCATCAGATCGTCGAGGCGCTTCAGGAAATAGGTTACACCAGCGCCGGCACAGTTGAGTTGCTGATGGATGAGAAGCGGAATCTCTACTTCCTGGAAATGAACACGCGGATTCAGGTTGAGCATCCTGTTACAGAATTCGTGACGGGATTGGATTTGGTAAAACATCAGATCATGATTGCAGCGGGCGGCGATGTGCCTTTTAAAGGCGAGACTATTGCGTTGCGTGGTCATGCCATTGAGTGCCGTATTTGCGCGGAGAATCCGCAAACCTTTGCTCCTTCAGCGGGGAAAATAACCGTATTTCACGAACCCGGCGGAACCGGCGTGCGCGTTGATACCGCCGCTTATGCCGAGTCCGTGATTCCGCCCTACTACGATTCCCTGATTGCCAAGCTCGTCGTTCACGGCAAAGACCGCCATGAAGCCATCCGCCGCATGAGCCGGGCCCTTGAAATGTTTATCATCGAGGGTATCTCCACATCTATTCCCGTCCATCAAAAGATCATGGCCGACCCGGACTTCCAGGCGGGGAATTTCGACACCCATTTCTTGAGCCGATTCGCGCGCAATGGCGACAATCAGTGAACCGCCGGGACGCGGAAACGCAGAGGGAGCAGGAATCACTGATTCAGTGATTCATTGGGTCATTGCAATCGATGGCCCGATGGCCCGATGACTCATTCACCCGATCACCCGATTACCCGATCAGCAGATCCTCTCGTACTTCCCCGTCTCTATGCCATAATCGACCCTGCTCAGACCGATGGCCGCTCGCCGGTTGACGTGGCGGCGTCTCTCTTAGCCGCGGGCGTCCAGCTCATTCAAATTCGAGATAAGCATGCGTCTTCGCGGGAGTTTTGCGAAAGCGCCATGCGCGTAGGCGAGTGCGTGCGTAATGCGGGGGGGATTTTCATTGTTAATGACCGCGCTGATGTCGCTCTCGCCGTGGATGCCGATGGGGTGCACGTGGGGCAGGATGACTTGCCGGTGGCATCCGCCCGGGCACTTTTGGGTTCTGCTAAGATAATAGGTTATTCCACGCACGTGCTGGCGCAGGTGTGGGACGCGGATAGTTCCACGGCGGATTACGTCGCTTTCGGTCCTATCTTTCCGACCGTCAGCAAGAAGAATCCGGACCCTGTGGTGGGCCTCGAGGGGCTCCGTAGAGCGCGGCAGGCAACGCGCAAGCCGCTGGTGGCCATCGGAGGAATAACCCTGGAAAACGCCCGCGCCGTTATTGAGGCCGGGGCTGATTCGGTGGCGGTTATTCGCGGTTTGGTGGGCGCACCGGACATCACCCGCCGCGCCGAAGAGTTTCTAGAAATGGTTAAAGGGTAAAGGGTAAAGGATGAAGGATAAGGTCTAGAGGATAAAGTTTGGATGTTTAGGGACTTCACCCTTTACCCTTTGTCCTTTGGCGAGCCCAGTATTTAATTCGTTATGGGAAATCCTCAAATTACCGCTGATTCGCAACCCGGGCTGGTAAAGAGTCTTGGCCTGTTTGATTCCACCACGCTGGTCATGGGCTCCATGATTGGTTCCGGAGTCTTCATAGTGGCCGCTGACATCAGCCGCCAGGTGCGGTCCCCGGGCTTATTTTTTCTTACCTGGATTATCAGTGGATTGATGACTGTCATTGCGGCCATCAGCTATGGGGAACTGGCTGGCATGATGCCGAAGGCGGGTGGCCAGTATGTTTACCTGCGTGAAGCCTTTGGCCCTCTCTTTGGTTTCCTGTACGGTTGGACGCTCTTCCTGGTGATTCAAACCGGCACCGTGGCGGCCGTCGCCGTCGCTTTTGGTAAATTTCTGGGTGTGTTTGTTCCATGGGTTTCAGCCAAAACCATTTTGCTTAATTTTGGGACTGTTCCGTTCTTCCACCACTCCGTTGCGCTTACCGTATCATCGTTACAGCTCGTGGCCATCGTGGTGTTGTTTTTCCTGAGCGTCCTGAATATTTTCGGGTTGCGGGTTGGCGCCGGAATTCAAAATGTATTCACGGTTCTCAAGGTCGGAGCCCTCATCGGAGTCGTAGTCCTTGGCATATGGTGGGCGTTTGGCCATCCTGTGCCGTCGTCCTCAACGCAGACGTTCTGGCAGGGTGCGCATTGGGACTTGACCACGCTGACGTTGGTCTCCGTGGCGCTCGTGGGGCCGCTGTTTTCTTCCGACGCTTGGAACAACGTCACTTTCACCGGCAGCGAAGTGGTCAATCCCAAACGTAACCTTCCGCTGTCGCTCTTCCTCGGAACCACCACGGTCTGCGTGATCTACTTTTTGTGTAATTGGGCCTATTACCGTGCTCTGCCTTTCTTTGGAGCAATGCAGGGCGGGCTGATGGAGCAGGGGATTCAACATGCCGCGGAGGACCGCGTGGCCACGGCTGCTGCTCAGGTCATGCTGGGGGGGCACGGTGCTGGTCTGATGGCCGCTGCCATCATGGTGTCCACATTTGGCTGTGCCAATGGAATGCTGATGGCGGGCGCGCGTGTGTATTACGCCATGGCAAAGGACGGGCTGTTCTTTTCCTCAGTGGGAAATGTTGATTCCAAGCATCACACCCCCGCGACTTCGCTGATGGTCCAGGCGGTTTGGGCGGCCCTGCTGACCCTCACGGGCAGTTACTACGAGCTGCTGGACTATGTGATCTTTGCCGTCGTACTTTTTTATTTTTTGACCATCGCGGGCGTTTTCCGCTTGCGGAAGACTCGTCCGGAAGCGCCGCGGCCTTATCGAGCCTGGGGTTATCCCGTTGTGCCACTGCTCTACATCGCCTTCGCGTCGTTTGTGGAACTGGCGTTGTTGACCCACAAACCAGGCCGGAGTATTGCCGGTTTGAGTATCGTCGCCATCGGAATTCCGGTCTATTATTTTTGGCGAGGGCGGGGGACAAGTTCGCCTGCTTGATGCAACGGCGGCTTTATGCCGCTATGATGTAGAGGACCCCCGCCACGATGCAGTTGCGGTGGATAGATGGCAGCAAAGACTCCGCTGCGAGATTATTAGAGATGTTAGTGCCGGGTTTACTTCGCCATATGGCGGCGTAAAGCCGCCCAACGAGATTATTAAGGAGACGAATATACTTCATGGCGAATCTGCTGGTGAAAAAGACACTGGAAATGATTCAACTGGAAAGCGCCGAGCACGGTGAGCATACCCTGCGGCGGGTTCTGGGGCCGGTCAACTTATTGACCCTGGGCATCGGCGCCATTATCGGCGCCGGCATTTTTGTTCTGACCGGCGCGGCGGCGGCTAAGTATGCGGGGCCGGCCATCGTTTTGTCGTTTGTCCTGGCGGGCACGGCCTGCACTTTTGCTGGATTATGTTATGCGGAATTTGCCTCGCTCATACCCATTGCGGGTTCGGCGTACACATACGCCTATGCAACCCTGGGAGAGCTTTTTGCCTGGATTATCGGTTGGGACCTGATCCTGGAGTATGCTTTCGGCGCAGCCACCGTCGCGTCAGGCTGGAGTGGCTATGTGCTCAGCTTCCTGCAGGATTTCGGGATTCGCATTCCACCGAAATTCACCAGCGCGCACGGCGAAGTCCTGGTGAATTACAACGGCCATTGGGAGCATCTTTCACGCATCAAGGATACGCTGGCTTCCCAGCATATTGATCCTGGTTCCTTAGCCCACACGGGCTCCTATTTTGACCTGGTGGCCTTCCTCGCCATCATGGCGGTTACATTAATTCTGATTGTTGGAATCAAGGAATCAGCAAACTTGAACAGTGCCATCGTCATCATCAAGATTTCCATCGTGCTCGTGTTCATCGCGGTGGTGGGCTTTTATGCTCTTCGTCACCCTTCGATTTTCTGGGCGAATTGGCACCCGTTCATTCCCCCCAACCTCGGAACGTTTGGTGCTTATGGTTGGTCCGGTATTGCGCGCGGGGCAGGGGTCATTTTCTTTGCCTATATCGGATTTGATGCGGTGTCCACGGCGGCGCAGGAAGCCAAGAATCCCAAGCGGGATATGCCCATTGGCATTCTGGGCTCCCTGATCATTTGCACGGTTTTGTATATTCTGGTTTCCCTGCTGCTCACGGGCGTGGTTTCTTACACCGCGCTGAATGTGTCAGACCCCGTCGCCATCGGTATTGACGCTGTCCCGGGTGTCCGTTGGGGAAGCTTCCTCGTTAAAATGGGCGCCATCTTTGGTCTGGGCACCGTGATGCTGGTCATGCTGCTCGGCCAATCACGTGTTTTTTATTCCATGTCCCGCGACGGATTGCTGCCGCGTTGGGCAGGAGCCATCCATCCACGTTTCCGCACGCCCTGGATCTCCACGGGCTTGGTGGGTTGCTGCGTCGCTATCTTCGCCGCGTTGATTCCCATCGGCATTTTGGGGGAACTGGTCAGCATTGGGACACTTCTGGCGTTCGTTATCGTCTGCGCCGGCGTCTGGGTGCTGCGGGTCAGACGTCCTGACTTGCCGCGGGCCTTTAAGACACCCTTTGTGCCGCTGGTGCCCATTCTGGGAATCATCGTTTCGTTGGGATTGATGGCGAGCTTGCCGGGGAGTACATGGTTACGTTTGATCATATGGCTGATTGCGGGCATGGTGCTTTATTTCACCTACGGGAAAAAGCACAGCCGGGTGCAGCTTGCCGCACAAGCGGCTGCTGATGCCGCTAACGTGGCCTCTGCTCGTTGAGCCTGGATCTGGACTTAACCGCGGGTTTGGATGGGCGGGACCTCGAAAAGGTCCAATGTCATTAGCCATGGGTGAAACCCACGGAGTGAAGGCAGCTAGCGAACAAGATCGATATGTATTCATTTCCCTCTTCCCCAAAGGGGCGAGGGAAGAAGAATTGTAGATTTTGGTGCTGAATTCTTGACAGCAGGTGCCGAGTGCCGTCACAGGTCCCCTGATGTTGGAAAAGCTTCTTCATGAATACCGAACGCGCCGCCTGGCGCGATTTACGGCGTGGGTCTTGGCCTATGGCGCCGTCCTTTCGGTAGCGGACCGTATCTTTCGCGGCTCCGGAGGCGTGCACGGATTCCTTTGGTTCATCTTCTGGGTCTGCGCCCTGATTTCCGGCGTTTACTACCTTATTCGCCTGGTCCGTTTGATCCGGTCCCGCCTGCTGTGGCGACTGCGCCGGCGGTTAGTGGTGGCGTACCTCCTGATTGGCGTTGTCCCTATTTCCCTTATCATCGTACTGGTCCTGTTGGGAGCGTTCATTATCAATGGGCAATTCGCCGCTTTCATGGTGGTTCAGAGGTTTCGCGATCACTTCGATGAAATTGAGCAGGTCAACCGCGTGGTGCTTCACGAGGCACGTTACGGCGGTGAAAAATCGCCGCCCGCCCTGCTGGATGGAATCCGCACCTTCTATGTTACCGAGATGGTGGACCATGCGAAGAGCTACCCCGGCCTGGTTATAACACTGCACCTGGGAGATGTAACCCGCTCCTTCCTTTTGGATGGCACTACCGCGGAAAATCCGGCTACCGTCCCGAGTTGGATGAAAAGCGAGGAATACGCCAATATCGTTATCGACCGCGGGCAACTCGCTTTGCGATCCGTGGAAAGGATCATGACCCCTGCCGGTCAGTTGACCCTGGTGCTTTCGCAGCCCTTTACTCCGGAATTACTTGACTTGGCGGGGGAGGGGATTGGCCCTGTAGGAGTGGTCGTAACCAAACCGGAGGCGCCACGGTTGGCAGTCAACGCCCCGATCCGCGTGGATTCAAACGGTGAAACTTATGTCCAGAGCGGCTCAATTAACTCCAGGTCCGTGAAGATGCCGGACCCTGTGAATTTTCTCGATATCCCTGTCGTAGGCGCCTCCTCGCTCGATCCGGTTTCCTGGGCAGGGAACAAAGAAGAGAAAGCCGGGGCACCCGCATTTGTTATTGTGTACTCTCGAATTGCCACGCTTATCAATCGGCTGCTGGACACGCTGGGCGAGTATTCACAACTCTATGTGCTTGTCTTCAAGGGAGTGGCCATTATCTTCCTGCTCATTGAGGGCGTGGCTCTGATTATTGGCATCCGGATGACGCGCTCAATGACGCGAACCGTGGACGCCCTCTACGATGCCACCGAGCGGGTTAAGGCGGGGGACTTTTCCTATCGCACGCACTTTCCTCCACACGATCAATTGAGCGCTCTGGGCGAAGCTTTTGACGGTATGACCGCCTCGGTGGAAAAGTTGATGCAGGAATCGCAGGAACGGCTGCGGCTGCAGAGTGAACTTGATATTGCCCGCGAAGTGCAGCGCCAACTCTTTCCGCAGACGGTGCCCAGAGTACCGGGCCTGGAGCTTTATGGGGTTTGCAAGGCGGCGCGCTCCGTCAGCGGTGACTATTACGACTTCTTGAAATTGGATGAACACCGCCTGGGGCTGGTCCTGGGGGACGTCAGCGGCAAGGGAATCTCCGCCGCGCTGTTGATGGCGGCGATTCAATCGGCCCTGCGCGCCCATTTCTACGATGGCTTGGGGAGCAGCAAGAATTCCACCCTGGCGGACTTTTCAACCGCCCAGATCGTGGATCGGTTGAACCGCCAGCTCTGCGCGAACACTCCGTTGGAAAAATACGTTACGTTCTTCTTCGCGGTCTATGATGATAGGACTCGTAATCTTTCTTACACCAACGCCGGTCACTTGCCGCCAGTCCTTTTCCGGGGCGGGAAAGTGGAACGCCTCAGTACCGGCGGAACGGTGGTGGGACTGATTCCTTCCGCCACGTACGAGGTGGGAGAAATCCGTTTGGAACCGAACGACCTCCTGCTTGCCTATACGGATGGTATTACCGAGCCGGAAAATACTTTCGGGGAAGAGTTCGGGGAAGCCCGGCTGCTTGATGTAACGCGACGCATGATGAGCGCTTCGCCGGAGGCGCTGGTGGCGGAAATCTACCGCAGCGTGGACGAATGGACGGGCAGTCCGGAGCTGCAAGATGACATGACCCTGGTTCTGGCGCGGGGGTGGTAGGCGTGTGGCTACCCACTCGCCCGGGAAATAACCAGCTTCGCGCCCGTCAATCCCAAGTGGCGATCTGTGGACCAGCAAGTGGAGATTCGGTGCTCGTTGACGATGACCAGCCCGTGCGCATCGGCCAGCGTCAACGACTGGTCGCCAAATTTCTTGACCAGCCCGCTGGTTTTGGCCAATTCCTCATGATCGAAAGGTTGGATGGCAAGGATTGAGAGATCGTCAATAAAGTTGAGAAACTGGATGGCCCGGTTCATATCGTATCGACGCAGAAACCAACCATGTCCCTCGGCGATGACCAACGCCGAAGTGACCAGCCGCGGCGGGTTGGAAAAGAGCCTGCGAAAAAGCGGATGGTAGCTGTCCGAACGGTCCAGGAAAGCAATGAGGGCGGAAGTGTCAACGTAAGCGTCAGTCTTTGTTGCCATAAACGATCTCATCAATCGACTGGCTGGACTGAGGGTTCCCTGACTCGACCAGCCCGGCATAGCGCATCCAGCTAGGCCGGCCCGATGGTGGAAGTGCGCTCTGGATCGCCCGGCGGACGTACTCCGCCACGGAGATTCCCAGCGCGGCAGCTTCCTTCTTGGCTGACTTGTAGTCTGGCTCGTCGAGACTGACCTGCGTGCGAAGCATGTTATCACTCCTCCCGAATATGATAACATGACGGGAAGCTGGCGGGGCCATAATTTTGTTGCCGTATTCATTTCATCGCGCGGCCCAGCCGCTGGTCACAACCTGTTCGATGGAGCGATAGGAGCGATATTTGGACAGTATTGGCCATCGGCCGCCCCTGCGATGAAGACAAGAGATGCCCCTCTACCCTCCAACAATCATTGCCGCCGGGGGGGAAGTCCGGTAGACTTTGGCGTTAAAGTCCTGAAGTAAGGAGTTGATGCGTGGCTCTTCGCAATCGTGTTGCCCTGGTAACTGGCGCCTCGCGTGGAATCGGCAAGGAAATCGCCTTGGCGTTGGGACGTGCTGGTATGCATGTGGCCGTAGCCTTTCGCACGAATAAGTTGGGCGCCCAAAAAGTGCTGTCGGATTTGCGGGCTGTGGGCGCAGAAGGGCTGGCTTTGGCCACGGACATCACCGATCCCGTGCGGGTCAAGGAATTGATCGAGGCGGTCACCAAGCATTTCGGCAGGCTGGACGTGCTGGTGAATAATGTCGGCGACTTTGTATGGAAGCCGGTGGTGGAATCGACTGTGGAAGAATGGAGCTCCATCATCACGTCGAACCTCTTCAGCACGTTCTACACCACCAAGTTTGCTTTGCCGGCCATGCGCCGTCAGCACTGGGGACGCATCATCAACCTGGGCGCGGTCGGTGCGGAGCGGGCGTTTGGACAGGCGAAGATCTCCGCCTATTCCGCAGCCAAGGCTGGCATTGTGGCCTTTACACGCTCGGTGGCGCTGGAGGAGGCGCACAACGGAATTACCGCGAACGTTGTGAATCCTCCGGTGATTGATGAGAAGGAACTATCCCTGGAGGAAGCACAGCGCCTGACTGACGTACGGTTTCCTGTGGGACGCCCCGCCACCGGCCGCGACGTGAGTGAAGCGGTTAAGTTCTTTGTTTCGGAAGAGGCTTCTTTCATCACAGGCCAGGTACTGAATGTCAGCGGCGGCTGGATGCTGTAAGGACCGGGACACGGGACCAGCGTCGCGGGATCGTGTGGGTTCCGACTGCTGTTGACCAATGGTTCGACTTCTCGAACTACCCCGAATCCCCAACCCCGTGTCCCGGACACCGAGTCCCGAATTATGAAGATTCTCACCGCATCCGAGATGCAGCGAATTGACCGTCTGACGACGGAGTGCTACGGCGTTCCCAGCCTCACTCTGATGGAGACTGCCGGCCGCGCGGTGGTGGAGTTTCTCTCCTCGCAGTTTGAATCCCTTGCGCAGCACCGCATCGTTATCCTCTGCGGGAAGGGCAACAATGGGGGTGATGGTTTGGTGGTGGCGCGCCTTCTCCGGGAGCGCGGTTTCGAGCCGCGAGTGCTTCTATTTGCGGACCCCAAGGTTTTGCGTGGAGACGCGGCGGCGAATTATGAACGGCTTCTTCCCTCGGGGTCACCGGAGGTTATCGCGAACGCAGAGGCGTGGCAAGCCACCGCGGCATCTCTCACCGGCACCACCTTGTTTATTGATGCTCTGCTGGGGACAGGGCTGACGAAGCCACTGGGAGGGTTCCTGCTCGAAGTTGTACGTCATATCAATACGACGTTTTCTGCCGCCCGCGTACTGGCGGTGGACCTGCCCTCGGGAATCTCGGCGGATTCCGGTGAACTCATCGGCGAGCACATGCGCGCAGATTTCTCCGTCACTTTTACGGCCCCCAAGATTTCGCATGTCTTTCCGCCCGCCTGCGAACGTATAGGGGAGTGGGTGGTGCGGCAGATCGGAACTCCCGCGGAAGCTCTGGAGAATGACTCCAGCCTTACCTTGAATTACACCGACCGGCAGGATGTGGATTGGATTGCCACGCCAAGGTCAGCGTCCGGGCACAAGGGGAACTATGGACATGTTCTGATCCTGGCAGGGTCGATAGGCAAGACCGGCGCCGCCGCCATGGCCGCTCGCGCCGCACTGCGGGCGGGTGCGGGGCTGGTGACGGTGGCCACGGCCAAGAGCGCGCTTCCCATTATTTCAGCCCTGGGCGTGGAATTCATGACCGAAGCGCTGCCCGAAACCGAAGACGGCTCCATTTCCCTGCGCGCCCTGGAAGGTGAGCGATTGGATAAGCTGGTGGCGGGGAAAACCGTGCTGGCCATAGGGCCGGGTATCGGCGGGCACCCCGAAACGGCGGAGTTTGTCCGTGCCGTCGTGAACAAGTACTCGCTGCCTCTGGTTCTGGATGCAGATGGCCTGAACGCTTTTGCCGGTCGAATGGAATCATTCCGCAAGGATCTGCGGCCTGCCGGCGCCACTGTTTTCACGCCGCACCCCGGTGAAATGGCGCGTCTGACGAAGAAATCAACAGTCGAGATCCAAGCCCAGCGGCTGGCAGTGGCGCGGGAATTCTCGCAGAAATATGGCATTACGCTGGTGCTGAAGGGATTTCGAACCCTGATTGCCTCACCGGATGGACAGGTGGAGGTGAATCCCACGGGCAATCCCGGAATGGCCACAGGCGGAACCGGCGATGTGCTTACGGGTCTGACAGCAGGACTGCTGGCACAATTTCCTTCTCATCCAGTGGGCGAAGTTGCCACGGCTGCGGTATACTTACATAGTTTGGCGGGCGATCTCGCCGCCGCAGAACTGGGACAACCATCAATGTTGGCTGGGGATCTTCTGGAGATGATCCCGGAAGCTTATCAATCGATTGTCGATTGACAATTGTCGATTGGCGATTGGGAACAAGGGAATCAGGCCTTGCTTTCAATCGGCAATCGACAATCATGAATCGGCAATCAACTATTATTTCGCTGGCGGAGCGTGTGACACATTCGCCTGAGGAAACCGTACTCTTCGGGCGGGAAATAGCCGTGCACCTTCAGCCGCCTTGTTTGGTGCTGCTGGAAGGTGATCTGGGCGCGGGCAAGACAACGCTCGTAAAGGGCATTGTCGCCGGGCTCGGTGCCGCAAGCGAAGATGAAGTCACGAGCCCTTCGTTCACTTTAGTGCATGAATACGGCTCTGCCGGCAGCGTCTATCATGCGGATCTCTATCGCATTGAAGGCGCCCGCGACTTGGCTACGTTGGGGTTGGAAGACTTATCGAATCGGGCAACCACAGTTCTTGTTGAATGGGGCGAGAAGCTTGGGGATAATGCGCCCACACCTTGTGTCAAAATCCGAATGGAGCATCTGGGAAGCGATGATCGTCGAATCCGCATCGAACGTGTGGAAGGCTAGCTTTCAAGTCCGGGCGGGCGCGATTCTGGGGCTTCTCGCAGCCGTCCTGGCCATAGGGTGCGGCGGCGTTCCCAAGACTTATTTCTATACTTTGCAGGTACCCTCTGCTCCCGCCCCCAACGATCCCAAGACGAACTATGTTCTGGGGGTGGAGCACTTCCGCACGCCGGAAATACTGCGCGACGATCGCATTGTATATTTCGTGTCGTCGACCCAGATCAATTTTTTCCAGTATCATCGCCGGGGTTCGGATCCTGCCACGCTGCTCTCCGATTACACCGCCCACCGGGTGGCGTCCAGCGGGGTCGTTGCGCAGGTCGAGCAGGATTATAAGAGCAGTGGCAAGTGACTAATGGCGAGTGACAAGAAGGCAAAAGGGAAACCGCTTGCGTTGCGCTTCTGGTTTAATGCGACGTCCGGCACATTAGATTGATTGCTTGTCACTTGTCACTTGTCACTTTATTTCCAAGCGGAGAAAATCTGATTATGACGGAAAATGTAAGTCCGACACCGTGGGGCTTGATTGTTGGTTCTTCGAGCGGCTTTGGCGCCGCTGCCAGCCTGGAGTTGGCGCGCTCCGGAGTTAATATCCTCGGAGTGCATTTTGATCGCCGCCAGAATATGCCCCAGGTTGAGCAGGTCATTGCGCGCATTCGTGATACCGGACGCGACGTCCTCTTCTTTAATATTAATGCGGCCGATCCCGGGAAGCGGACCGAGGCCTTGAACCAGGCTCAGGAGCATTGGAAAAAGGCCGGCGGCGAGCACTTCGTCAAGGTCTTCATGCATTCGGTGGCATTCGGATCACTGAAACCCTACCTGGGAGAATCCACGGAAGAAGAATTGACTCAGCAGCAGATGGACATGACCGTGGACGTCATGGGGAACAACCTGGTCTACTGGGTGCAGGATCTTTTCCGTCGAAAAATGCTCGGCCAGGGCAGCCGTATCTATGCCATGACCAGCGCCGGCGGGCACAGCGTCATCCCCAATTATGGCGCGGTGTCGGCAGCCAAGGCGGTTATGGAATCGCACATTCGCCAGCTTGCATATGAACTTATGCCGTACGGAATTACGGCCAACGCCATTCAGGCAGGCATCACCGTTACCGCCGCTTCCAGCAAGATTCCTGGAATTGAAAAGCTGGCGGAGTTTGCGCGCATGCGGAATCCCGGCGGACGGCTGACCACCCCCGAAGATATCGCCCGGGCGATCAGCGCGTTGATGAGCGACAAAACGCAGTGGATGACCGGAAATGTGATTCGCGTGGACGGTGGGGAAGATATCGTAACGTAAGGAGAATCGTAGCGCGGACCTGTTTCTTAGGTCCGCGGCTCATTCCCTTGAACATGGAAAATCCGCGGACATAAAAATCAGGTCTGCGCTACGTCGCTCCTAACTTCTAACTCCGGTCTTTCCGCAAGAGCCAGTCTTTCCAATCCTCGGGTAGGGCACCAAGGCTGAGAATCCTTTTGATCTGTTCCCGTGTTGCGCGCTTTTCCCGATAAAGCTGCACGAACTCGGCAATCGTAACTCTTACGGGTTCGCGTGAGGGAAGCGGGCATATCGGATCGCCTGCCTGGATGGTGCCTTCCTGAAGCACTCGAAAGTAGCTGCCTGTTCTCCCGCTTTCCAGAAATGTTTTGGGAATACTCGGCGTCTCCAATGCCAGGGCCAGTTTATAGCAGGGCAGGCGCGGTTGGGTCACCACGAAGCGCGCCGTTCCGATGGCGAATTCATCACCGATGGCAACATCATTCTCGCCGAACTCATCCACGGTTAGATTCTCTCCGAAGGATCCTGGTCCCAGGTCTTCGCGCTGCAAAATCTTCCTCCAGTGAAGGATGTTATCCCAGGAGTAGAGATAAACAGCCTTGTCGGGCCCGCCGTGGACGGAGAGGTCTGCCTGACCGTCGCCATCGAGATTCAGCGTGCGGACCTGTACGGGTCCGGAGACGGGGGCTTTGAAAATTCCGGTTTCAACTTCCTTGCCGTGGATGCTCACCAGGCGCGGGAGGGAGACGTTTATGGAAATGATTTTCATGAGGGAATGTTCCGTTGTCTGTGTGCAGGAAATGCCCTTGTCGAACACCGACTACCGACAACTCCTCATAATAATCGAATTTTGACGAAGCCGCCCGATTCCTATAGAATTAGCGCTGGGGTTTTCCTCTCCAGAATGAGGGCTGAGCAGGGAAAAAAGATGCCAATCAAAAAAGTGATACTCGCCAAACCGCGTGGATTCTGCGCCGGTGTCGACCGTGCCATAGATGTCGTTAATATGGCATTGCAACTCTACGGTTCCCCGGTTTACGTGCGTAAGGAAATTGTCCACAACAAGTATGTCATCCGTTCACTTGCCGCCAAGGGCGCCGTGTTCATCGACGAACTGAGTGAGGTCCCTGATGGCGCGGTGGCGATTTTCAGCGCCCATGGGGTCTCTCCCGAGGTCCGTGCGACTGCCAATTCGAAAAACCTTAAGGTCATTGATGCCACCTGTCCGCTCGTGACCAAAGTTCATAGTGAGGCGGTTCGTTACGCCAATGAGAATCGTTCGATTATTCTCGTTGGACACGCCGGCCACGACGAAGTTATCGGTACGATGGGGGAAGTTCCGGGCAAGATTCAACTGGTGGGCTCGATTGCAGAGGCGGAGCGAGTTCAAGTTCCGGACCCCGAGCGCGTCGCCGTGACCACACAGACCACGTTGGGAGTTGACGACGCCAACGTCATCATCGAGGTCCTTCGCCGCCGATTTCCGAATCTGATAACCCCTACCAGTGACGATATCTGCTACGCCACCCAGAATCGGCAGACAGCGGTCAAGCTCCTGGCCGAGGACGCTGACCTTGTTCTGGTTTTGGGATCAGGCAACAGTTCCAACTCGCGCCGTCTGCGCGAAGTTGCCGAAGGTGCCGGGGCAAAGGCTTTCCTCATCGATGATGCCACGGAGATTGACCCTGCCTGGTTGGTGGGCGTGGAATGTGTGGCCATCACCGCGGGTGCTTCCGCACCGGAATACCTGGTGCAACAAGTTGTGGCTTATTTTAGGGATTTGGGGGCAGAGCATTTTGAAGAGGTTATGGCCATCGATGAAAAGGTGACGTTCCTGCTTCCCCCGGAGCTTTCCCGCGAGATGAATGCGCGTGGCTTGACCCAGATTAGTTGAACAAGTTCCGAGGCACTTTTGCCATCTACCCTGCACTAACCGCACTTCTCACCACCTTGGAACATTCTTGGGAATCAGCCGGAAGGGCGGGGTCGAAACCCCTCCCTTCCAATCCAGTGGTGAGAATTTCGGGCTCGCTACTTGATTCTGACCATCACGACGCCGTACTTTGGGACGGTGACAGTAAAGCTATCCTTAAACGTGCCCAGATCCTTCTCCGCCCAGAGGTCGCGCACGGCCGCCGAATTATTGATTCCGATCTTCTTAAAGTCAACTGTAACGGGATTAGGGCCATGGCCGCGGTTGAACAGGCCCACGGCCTTGCTGCCGTCGGCGAGGGGCTTTACCCAAACATCCAGCGGACCTTCTTCGGAAACCCGGTGGCCTTGAATGCCTGCGGCATCCTGGTCCACCGCAATAATTTCCGGATTCGTCATAATGGCGAGGGACGCGGGAGAAACGGTGGTAAGGTCGGCGCTGGCAATCAGGGGAGCAGCCAACAAGCTCCACAGGCTCATCTGCGTCCGATTCTCATCGTCGGTAAGCTTTTTCAGTCCCACCAGCAGCATGTCAGGATCATTCCAGTGGCCGGGCCCGGCGAAGCTTTGCAAGCCTTCTTGCTGGAAGCCGACCAGCGAGACACGGTCGTAGGTGTAATCAAGGTCGCCGGCGGTACGCCACATATTTGCACCCACTGAGGGGCCCCACGTCCAAACTCTCTCCAAGCCATACTGGCACAGGCTGTAGAGGATGGGCCGCCCGGTGCTTTTGAGTGCATCGCCCATTTTCTTGTACGCGGCCTGCATTTCCTCCGGCTTATAGACCTTGGATGCGCTGCACCAATCGTATTTCAGGAAATCGACTCCCCACGCGGCGTAGGTCTTGGCGTCCAATTCTTCATGGCCGTAACTGCCTTCACGCCGGCCACAAGTGAGCGGTCCGGGGGAGGAATACAATCCGAACTTCAGGCCTTTGCTGTGAATGTAGTCGGCAAGCCCTTTCATGTCGGGAAAGTTTTTATCCCCGTGGATCACTCCCTGGGCGTCACGCTGACCTTCCCAGCAGTCATCGATGTTGACGTACTCATAGCCGAGCGCCTTCATGCCATTCTTGACCATGGCGTCCGCCTGGGCGCGAATCAAGGCGTCCGATACCTGGCAATAATTCTGGTACCAACTGTTCCAGCCCATCGGTGGCTTGGGAGCAAGGTTGTCATTTTGCGCACATAAGATTGCACTTGAAGATAAAAGAATAACGAGTACGAGGCATCGCCCAAGGTTTTGGCAACGCGAACTTTGTTTCATGGTAAAACTCCTTTGTGAGAACTCGGTCTATGGGATCGGCTGAAGGTTGTGCCATTGCGGCAGGAAGGGCCCGCATTTCAGGACGCCGAGCGTCATCTTACTCCCCCGCCAGCAGTGTCGCAACCCTTCAATGAACTATGCCGATGCCCGTGAGGAAGCAGGGGGGCAGGTCCAAATGCCAAGTTCCAAAACCCGTGAGTAAGAAGTACACTAGCGCCTTCCCGGGGCACCGCAGTGACAGGCCCGGTTTCACCAAGAACAAATTGACGAACCATCAGAGAGGGAATTCGATGAAAAGCTGGAAGCTCTTTAGTCTTTTTATTGTTGCCGCGTACATCATCAGCGGCATTTTTCTGCTGAGTCTGGCGCAGACCAAGCATCATATTTCTCTACTTGGCTATGACGACACGCCGATGCTGCCGGGCGGCAGATGGCACGTCCACGATATCAATCGTCCGCAGCCGGTCAAGGTTACGGCGGGGACATACAGCACGCAAGCCAGCGTGGGGCTTCCACCTTCCGACGCGGAAGTTCTTTTTGACGGCAAAGATCTCTCGGAGTGGAGAGGCGCCAAGGGCGGTCCCGCTCTGTGGACGGTCCGCGATGGCTATATGGAGGTGGGGCCCAAAACGGGCGACCTCTATACCCGCGAGGAATATGGCAACATCCAGCTCCACGTCGAGTGGGCCACCCCCGCACCTCTCCAGCCGGGGCACGAGTATCAAGGGAACAGTGGAGTTTTCTTGCAGGGAGCATATGAACTGCAGGTGTTTGAAAGCAGCGTGACCCTGATCTACGCTGACGGCGAGGCGGGAGCGATCTACGGCCAATATCCGCCGCTGGTTAACTCCTCACGCGCTGCCGGCGAATGGCAGGATTTTGATGTTGTCTTCAGCCCCGCGCGGTTCAAGGACGGGAAAATGGAAATCCCCCCCTACATCACGGCATTTCAGAATGGCGTGCTGATTCACAACCACACCGCCATCATGGGCGATTCCATGAATATGGTTTTGCCGGTGGTAAAAGATCACGGCCAAACGGGCCCCATCCGGCTCCAGGATCATCATGACCTGGTGCGCTATCGAAATATCTGGGTGCGGCGGTTGAAGGAGCGGGACTAGGGGCTGGGGGCACGGGGTTCGGGGTTAGGGACGCGGGGCATGGGTAATTTTGGATTTTCGATTTTGGATTTTGGATTAGTGATTTGCGATTGGTGATTTGTGATTGGTGAATGGCGATTCCGGTTGCAGTTGATTTTGCTCATCACTTGTCACTCGTCACTTGTCACTGCTTTTCCTCTGTGCCTCTGTGGGGAATCTTGTCTTTGCCTCATTGTCTGCCGTGCAGACCGAAGCAAATTGGAATACAATGCCGCTTCCGGGTAATGCGCCGGAGTCCAATTGCCGGGTGGCTTGGAAGGTGACGGGAAAAGCCGGAATATCAACTTCATATCAGGGAGGGAATCGTGGCCAAGATGGATCGCAGGGGTTTTCTTAAGTCAGGAAGCATTGCAACGGTGGGAACCTACCTGGCCGGGTCGACCAGGACGCATTTACTGGCGGCGCCGGTAGCAGAGCCGGCAAAGCCCATCGCCGCCAACGACCATATTCAAATCGCCCTGATTGGGGCGGGCGGGCAGGGCCAGGGTGATACGAAGGTTGCGGCCATGGTTCCCGGTGTCAAGGTGGTGGCGGCGGCAGACTGTTACGACGGATGCCTGCAACATGCACGGGAATTGTGGGGGAAGGATATCCTGACCACGCGTGACTACAACGAGATTCTGGCGCGCAAGGACATTGACGCCGTCATTATCGGCACGCCTGATCACTGGCATATGAAGGCTTCCATTGATGCCATGAATGCCGGCAAAGACGTTTACTGCGAAAAGCCCATGATCCATCTCTACTCGGATGGTCCCAAGATCATCGAGGCCTGGCGCAAGACGAATCGCATTATGCAAATCGGCAGCCAGCGCGTCAGTTCGATTGTTTACCACAAAGCGAAAGAGTTGCTGGCCGCGGGCGCCATCGGCGAACTCAACATGGTGACCGTGTGGTACGACCGCAATTCCGCCCAGGGCGCGTGGGAATATACCGTGCCCTACGATGCCGATACCACCACCTGCGATTGGCCGCGCTTTCTCGGCACCGCGCCCAAGGTTCCGTTTGGTGACGGCCAGCGCTTCTTCCAATGGCGCAAATATAAGGACTATGGAACCGGAGTGGCGGGCGATTTGTTCGTCCACTTGTTCAGCGGCGTGCACCTGATCACCAATACCACCGGACCGACTCGCGCCATGTCAACGGGCGGGCTGCGCTTTTGGAAAGACGGCCGCGATGTGCCCGACGTGATGATTTCGCTTTATGATTATGCCAAGGGATTCAACCTGAGCGTACGGACCAATTTTGTGGACGGCGGTTCGGAGAGCGAAGGGTTCGTCTTTACCGGCTCGGAAGGCTCCATGACTCTCGCTGGTGATACCGTCACCAT
Source organism: Acidobacteriota bacterium (assembly GCA_031292775.1). GTDB lineage: Bacteria > Acidobacteriota > Terriglobia > UBA7540 > UBA7540 > Bog-366. The sequence continues at coordinate 26,963 of JARLGN010000411.1, forward strand.
CGCCCGCGTGCCGCGCGAGAAGGAGCCCGGCGTTCGGGTCGGCCTATTTGGCGAAGCCACGCAGAAGCGCATGATGGAAATTTACCGCGAGAAATATCCTGTCGAGCATCCTACCGGTGAAGCTTTGCGCGGCGAAGAAAAATACGTGGCGCCGAAGGGTTATAGCGACCACTACGACCACATGAAGAACTGGATCGACGCCATCCGCACCCGGCAACCCATTACGGAAGACCCGGTCTTTGGCTTCCGAGCCGCCGGCACCGCGCTGCTGAGTAACGTCAGCTATGAAAGCGGCAAGATCGCCCACTGGGACCCGGATAAAATGGAGTTGCTGTAATCCAGGGTCTTAAATAGCGGGTAGCGTGCCTCCGCGCTACCCGCTGCTACCCCGAACCTCCTGGCAACCTGCTTCCCTCCGGGCTTGGTGCGGATTCTCCTGTACAGTTCCCTTATCAGTCCGGAATCCAAGACGGGTCGTCCTATGATATGATGCGGCTCCTTCTAAAGTAGAGAGGACGACTTCTTATCCAGAAGCAATCACCAAACTAGCGCAGGTTAAAGTGGCAAGGGGTATCTCCCCCATAACAGGACGAGTGTATATCTACTTTTAATTAGCACAAATACAGGAGCGAGTCAGTATGCCAAGCGTAAAGATGTTTACCGGAGTTGGGATTCCACTCGAGATGCACAAGGTCCGCATTGTGCAGAAACTCAGATTGATCCCCATTGAAGATCGTCTGAAGGCCATCGCGGAGGCCGGGAACAATACATTCCTGCTTCAGAACCGTGACGTCTATCTTGATATGCTGACCGACAGCGGCGTCAACGCCATGAGCGATCATCAACTGGCCTCAATGATCACCGCGGACGATTCCTATGCCGGATCAGAGACATTCACCCGGCTGGCGGATAAACTCACCGAGATTTTCGGGACAAAGTACTTCCTCCCGGCGCATCAGGGAAGGGCCGCCGAACACATCCTGGCGAAGACCTATGTTACGGAGGGCAGTGTCGTCCCCACGAATTTTCATTTTACGACCACGAAGGCGCTGATCACCTTGTACGGAGGTTCGGTGGACGAGGTCCTGATCGACGAGGGCCTTAAAACCACCAGCACCTATCCGTTCAAAGGCAACAGTGATATCGCCAAGCTGCGGACGGTCATCGAGAAAACCGGCCCCAAAAAGATTCCGTTCATGCGTCTCGAGGCGGGAACGAACCTGGTGGGCGGGCAGCCCTTTTCGCTTGAAAACATGAAAGAGGTTCGCAAGGTCTGCGACGAGTACGGCATTATGCTCGTTCTGGACGCGAGCCTGCTGCAGGATAATCTGTACTTCATCAAAATCCGCGAGGAGAGCTGCAAGCACAAGACGATCCGCGAGATCACGCGCGAGATCGCCGATTTGTGCGACATCATCTATTTTTCCGCGCGCAAATTGGGTGCGGCCCGGGGCGGCGGCATTATTACGAACAGCGAGAAGGCTTACAGAAACATGCGCGTCCTCGTGCCGCTGTTCGAGGGTTTCTTGACCTACGGCGGTATGTCGGTCCGGGAAATGGAGGCCATGGCGGTCGGCCTGGAAGAGACCATGGACGAAGAAGTCATCAATCAAGGGCCGCAGTTCATCGAGTACATGGTCAACGAGCTCGACCGGAAGGGCATTCCCGTCGTCACGCCGGCCGGCGGTCTGGGCTGCCATCTGAACGCCCGGGAGTTTATCCCCCAGGTGCCCCAGGATCAGTACCCCGCCGGTGCGCTGGGCGCAGCCATGTACATCGCCGGCGCGGTGCGCGGCATGGAACGCGGTACGCTGTCGGAACAGAGAAATCCCGACGGCAGCGAGCGTCTGGCGGAAATGGAACTCCTGCGGCTGGCCATGCCGAGGCGCGTCTTCACGCTGTCGCAGGTGAAATACGCCATCGACCGCATCACGTGGCTTTATGAAAACCGGGCTTTGGTGGGCGGCCTGAAATTCGTCGAAGAACCGCCCGTGTTGCGATTCTTCTTCGGAAGGCTGGAGCCGGTTTCGGACTGGCAGACCAAGCTCGCAGCCAAGTTCCGCGCCGATCTGGGTGACAGCCTGTAAGCGAAGACGAACACCATCGTTCCCCAAAGATGTCCGAAGCCCGGAAGCGGGTAGCGTACCCCCGCGCTCCGGGCTACCCGCTGTGAGGCGATCGAGCAGCATCCGGCTTCAGCGGGGACTTTGGGCGGTTTGATTGTGGATAAACCGCAAATCCCTGCTAATACACCAGCGTAAGGGCTAATGGCGAACGGGCGGCAGGAGGGCAAAATGTCGGACAGGCGCAGTTTGGCAAAATCGTGCCTCCCTCCGGATCGCAACCGCTACCCCAACCTCCTGCCGCCCGGAGTCCGTTCAACGAACGACGGTCTCTGTCAAAGTGCTGCGGCTTGGCGCGCCAGTTTCTGGCCGGCGCCGGGCATATCGCTTCCACGGCCGTCCTTCAGTTCGGCGCAAATTGCGGCCAGTTCGGCCGAGTGGTTCGCGACGTACTTTTTGGCAGTTGACTGCAGATTAGCGAGATTTTCCGGGGTTACATCATCCATTTCGTTTTCCGCCGCTTGCAACCCGGAGACCTGAAGGCGATGGTACTTGCATCCCGGGATTCGGCTGAGTTGATAGTCGACGGCCTCGGAAACACTGTCCATCATTACCGGCACAATCTGCTTGGCCCAGCCCAGCAGTCCCCATTTTTTGGCTTTGGCATAGACAATTCGATCTTGCCGGTCGCCCGTGCCCACCGAAACAACCACAAACTGTGCGGAGTCCGGATAAAGCTGGCGTGCTTCCGCATAGGCTGCCATGGAGGGATTGTTCACGAACACCCCACCGTCCACCAGCGCGTAGTCTTCCGCGCCCCGGGTGAGATGAAGCGGGGGAAAGTATGTTGGCGCCGCAGCGGTGGCTCTGGCGATGGAGGTCACATTCCAGTTGTAGTTAGGCTTGACGGCGATCCAGTGGCTTTTAAAGAAGAAGGGAATCTGTCCTTGCAGATCGTAGCTGGAGATCAATAGCGGAGTTAGCGCCGTCTTGAACTCCGTGGCTTGGAAGAACTTCGCGAGGATTTCTTCCAGAGCGGCAGGTGAATACTTCGCGGAAAAAAGCTGTTTCACCGGGGTAAACAGGTTCTTCTTGAATATCGCCGGTCCATTCTTGATATAGAGGTTCAGTAGTTCGTCAGGTGTATAAGGCAGGCCGTTGTTGCCGCGCGTGCCGATTCCCAGCGCGATGATTCCGCCCGTCGATGTTCCCGCGATGAGGTCAAAGACCTCGTACAGATTCCTGGCCAGCCGTTTTTGCAGTTCGGCAAGGATGATAGCTGGAATAATCCCGCGAATCCCGCCACCATCAATTGCGAGAACCTTGATGCTCGCCACTTGAGTATCCTCCTCATCACGCGTATTTACTGAGAGCTGCAGTACGCAACAGTATCTGTCGCAGACACGAACTGGATGGGAGTTCCCGGCGCAATCACGAACTCGCTCTCACCCCACCGCACGAATTCCTCGCTTCCGTCTTCTTGAGGAGCCCAATCAAAGGTGTAACCGAGGGACGTCCAGGGATACGGCGAGTCTGTGGCAAACGACGTATAATACTTGTTGAGGAACCAGTACCATCTCTGAATTCCCATCTTCTTCTTCCCACTGGGATCCATGGGTTGGTGGTTTTTATCTGTGTTATTCACCGCATTGAGATCCTTGTATACGTCTGCCTGCTTCGGAAGCGAAGCCCGCTGGCAGGTGTCGGTATCAGGCGAGGGGTCGCCGCATGGACGAAAGAACTTGGAGGCGTCGGATGGGTCGGGCACCGCCAACTCCACAAACCATATGTTGTTGCTGCCAGGAGGAAGGCCCAACCGCTGTTCCAGCCGCAAGGTCAACTGCCCCCGATCAGATCCGTGGGACCTGACGTAGTCCCGGCAAAAATCCTTCAGATGCGGAACAACTGTTACCCACGTCTCCTTAAAAGCTGTAGGCGCATTTTTGTAAAGCGGGGCCTGCTTCTCTCCCGCCCAGGTTACGACCTTAACCGGCTGATGTATGTCAATAGATACGAGTTTATGCGAGGCTTGCGAGGGCTTGGGCGTAACCGTCTCGATCACCGCTCTCCGATAATCCTCGCCCGGGCCGCGATTTCCCCCCGGCGCCATGATCAGCAGCCCCACGAAAGGCGCCAATAGAAAGAACGTGGCAATCAGGATCGCAGCGATTGGCGAATCCTGCGCCGGGGCGGGGGAATTGTGCGGCCCGGTGCCGGTGCTGGGTGTGCTCTTCTCCTGCATGGTTCACCTCCTGCCGAGTCCCGGCAAGACGCCGTGTTGAAGCTCCCCTACTTTGTCGCAGCGGAAGCTGCGGGACCGCCGGCTGGAGTCGTGCCCGCGGACTGACTTGAAGTTTGGGAAGATTGGACTAGCTTGTCCTTGTTTTCCTTGGCCTTGTCAGATTTGAAGAGGGTGTCAAAGACCTCGCCAAGCTTCGTTGTGGCCGCTTTTGAGAACATGCCCACCATGGCGGCGACGGCGACCAAGCCAAAGGGGTTCAACTCCGAGGCCTTAGCGTTTGAGCCTGAGGCGATGGCCATGACTCCTCCACGTCCCGCGGCATAAACGACTAGCGCCAAACCGGCCCCAATGAACGGGCGGAAGCAGTACCACGACGCCCAACTCCTTTTGAGCGTCTTATTGCCGACATAATCCGAATACGACTGGGCCACGTGGAGAAAACTTCCCAAACTCCCCGCGAGTAGCACGAGCAGCAGCAGGTCAAGTTCGCGATTGATCCACTGGTGCCTTAGGATTTCCACATAGGGACTGTTAACCGTACGCTCGTCGTCCCGCTTTTCGTCCAGATCCTTCGAAGCAGCAGTTTGAGCCTCCAAGGCTCGCTTATGAATTAACTCCGCAGGGTCGACACTTGGATCGGCGCTGGCATTAGCCGCCGCGAGAGTTGTTGCATCTTCACTTGTCTTGACGGCACCTGGAGTTCCGGGCGGTTCGCGTTTCCTGCTACCTGGGTCCTCTAGTCTTAATTCGTGTTTAATTTTAGCTACATTGGTTTCTGCGTTCACAAGCGCCGCATTCTTGTCCTCCAACGTCCTTTCCGCCTCGATGCGGTTTGCCTTCGCCGCGTCGGGGCTCGGCAACGCCGGAGGCCAGAGCGCCACCATGAAGGAAACATTGAGCAAGAACACCAAAAGAAGAAATCCAAGCAGCATATAGACCGCTGGGCCCGTCCACGGCGGCGACGCCAGATTCACGGCTGCTACCGCCTGCTTCCCACTTGGTTTGCTTGTGGCCACGATGGTGACGGTCGTCGAATCTTGGATATCGGGAGGGGCCGTGAACGACGCCTTGTACAAGTCCGTCTGATTTGGATCTAGCTTCAAAAGTGGAGGGCTTTGAGTCCAGGTTATTTTTTTTGTTGAGCCTTCCTTTTCTGCGGGTGCTCCCTTTTCTGTCGTTGCTCCAGGCGGGGCCGGAGCCGCCCCGACTGAGGGGGGCCCCGCGACAATAGCGATAAACTCCTGCGACTGGCCCGCTTTAAGCTCGACTTTTGCCGGAACAATAGCAATGGCGTCGGGAGTGAGGTAGATCGTCGCGCTTGCCGACTCGCCCGCGGGTTCAGTGGGGCTGGCCGACTCATTCGCGGGTTTGGTGGCGATAACAGCAATGGTCTGCGCGGTCGCCGCAGTTGGCGCGACATAGACCGCCGAGCTCGCCTTGATACTGGGCGCCAGAGCTCCGGTCGCAGGGTTCACAAAGCTTCCGTTCGGCGGCAGGGTCAAATTCCAGGTCACCTCAACCGAATTACCTTTGGCATCGGTAGACGTGAACGTGGCGGCCTGCCCCGAGGTCAGTAGAACTTCCTGCGGCATGATATTCACGTTAGCCATGATCCCTCCTCAACACCCAAGCGGTAGTAAATTTGGGGAAAAAGCCCACGGTCATAAATACGCTGGCCTTGGCTGACCGCTCCGGTGCGTTCGAGTTAGACGTATTGGTAACCGCTCGGCAAAACACCCTTCTGCCCATCTGGATTAACTACTTCCACGTCTGCGCTGCCAACAAGAGGGTGCGGCGGCGTCATGGCGGTGATCGATGTTTTGCTTGTCCACTTCACAGCCGTTGCAGGAACGCCGCCAATATTGACCTTCGCACCATCGGCGAAATCAGTTCCGGTTATTGTCACTGGGATTCCCCCCGCCGCAGGGCCTGAAGTTGGCGCGATCGAGATTGCCTTGGGGCCAGGGGCCAATCCTCCCGCAGTCTGGGTTGTGGATCCCAATGGGTTATTTAGATTATTAGGGTTGCTCGATTGGAACATGGTTCCGAATACCTCACCGAGCTTTGTGGTGGCGATCTTGGAAAACATGCCCACTAGCACGGCAACTGAGGTTAAAGCGAAAGGGCTAAGCTCTGATGTTTTAACGCCGGCCCCTGTGGTGATAGCCATGAATCCTCCTCGGACGGTCATATAAAACGCCAGAGCCAAGACCGCTCCCAAGAAAGGATGAAGGTAATACCACCACGCCCAACTGATCTTGAGCTCCTCATTGCCAACGAAAGATGTGAAGGATCGGGCGGAGTGCAAAAAGGCGCCAAGGGCGCCTCCGATTAGCACTAAGAACAGCAAGTCAACGTCGCGAGGTAGGGTAACACCTGGGCGATTCTCAAGCCTGGATTTGCCCGGATGCGCGACTAAATCCGCAGATGCGTTCTCTGCGGCCTTTGCGTTTGCAAGTTTCGTGTCGGCCTCAGCTTTTTGTTTTTGGTCTTTATCAAGCTCTGCTTTCATCTTGTCGACCGTATCCTTGGGTTGTGTTTTCCCGGCCTCGTACGAGTCTTGCGCGTTCTTCAAGTCTTTAGCGGCGCTCTCGACATCCGTTTGAGCATCTTGTCTCGCTTTTGTTAGGTTGGGGTCGGGCGGAGACGGAGGCCACAATGCAACGAGCAGGAAGACGAGCGAAGAAACACCTAACAAATAGAACCCTAATAAATTCCGCTTCCAGCCCTTAAGCGGGGGAGGGATGAGCGTAACGGTGGCGTTAGCGGTTTTATTGCCGAGAGTGCTTATCGCAGTTAATTTGACTACGGCAGGATCAATAAGCGAGGGGTCAGGCGTGTACAACCCGTCAGGCTTGATGGTCCCGAGTCCGGGACTGAGGTTCCATGTTACATTGTTCGCGGGATCCCCGGACACTATTGCCTTAAACTGCTGCACCTGAGTATGCCTGAGTTGGACTGACGCAGGGATGATCTGCACAGAAATCGGGGTCAGAAATACCGTCGTACTCGCCGAGCCGGCCGCGGCAGTCGCAGTAATGGTAATCGCCTGCGCGCTACTGATTTGCTGCGGCGCGGTATAAGTTATAGAGGTAGAGGGTGCGCCCGCTGGAGCTATTGTTCCAACCGAGGGAGGAGTGATCGTCCAGGTGACCGGGATTGGGGCGCCTTGATCGTCTTGAGATCCGAAGGTCGCACTTTGCATTTCTGTCAACGGGATGTTTTGGGGTGTAATATTTACTTTGGCCATTTTCCCTCCTAAAGCCGTTGCGTGGTGAGGTTTTCAGCCGGTAGCCATCACGGTTAATTCGTACTCCAATTGGTCGGTTGTGCGTTGGGGAAAAGCCCACGGTCAGTTTTTTTGACCATGATGGCGACCCGCTAATTTGAAAGCCAGAGGAAAAGTACAATCAGAAGCCAAGTAACATTAATCGCAAGGGCCCATTGTTTGGCGTTAAAAAAAAACAAGCGAAGCTTCCATGACCAGCTCGCATCGTCGTACCTGGCCTCCTCAAGGCCCTCCTTTTCCATTTCTTTTTGCAATCCTCGGACGTTGTGATAACCCGCCACATATTGCAGGAAGTCCAGAAACATAACGAGCACAGCGAGACCTCCGAGGGCAACCAGGTTGCCCCGCCAATGAGAGGATATGTCCTTTGCTGCTGTAGAGTCTCCAACGAGTAGCCCCACGTTAGCGCGAGGATCCCAAGTGCTACCGTTCGAACTTGGGTGCTCAACCTGTCTGAAACCGAAGTCAATTGGTCTAGGACGTCTCCCTTTTTCGGCATGATCGATCCCCATTAGCTAATGCGGCCCCGCCCAGTCCGTAATCTCAGCTACAACATTAAGTATGCTGGTTACAGACGCCATGATGTTCTGGACCTGGGTGATGTCCCTTAGAGCGTCATCGAGAGCTTGTGTGGATTGAGTCAGGCCCGCCGCACTGGCTTGCATGGCGGTGGCAATGTCGCTGAGGCTTTTGTTGCCAAGCGCATTGATAGCTGACTGTAATTGGCCCAATTGATGCGCCGCCGCCACTCGCATGGCCTGAGTCTGGTTACCCATTGCGGCTTGCCATGCCGGCGAGAGCATTGTGGAGCGCGCGCTGGTGAGTACCGACAATGTTTGTGCATATAAATCGCTCGGGTCCATGTCTTTTTCTCCCGTTCAAATTTCCGCGAGGATGTCGCACATCATTTAGCACTGGCAGCGGCCAGCGCGGAGGTACGCGTCTTTTGCGTTCCTCCGCGGTTTTTTAATGTTTCCCATCAATCAATAAACACATGGCCGCTCGTTTTGATTTAGAACCGCAGAGTAGTGCTGAAATGCGCACAACTCCGCGCTACCCGCTTCCTGCACAAGGCAGTTGAACCGGTCTTGTGTGATCCCACTAAATGCCTGTGCTGCGCATGCGGCCATGCCTTTTCCCTCCCTTTGCCGGTTAGGGGCGAATCAGACGTCCCCCAGAGCGGTGCTGTTCTGCTAGGAATAGTAGCCCCGGTCAATTCGCATTCGGAATTGACCGGGGGTTCGTAAATCCAGGGAAAGAGCCCAAGGTCAGAAAAGACCTGACCGTGATGGCTACCGCTGGCTGCCAGGGCGTGTTCGAGTTAGACGTACTTGTAGCCACTCTCCAAAACATCAATTTGGCCATCCGCATTAACCACTTCCACGTCCACGCTGCCTGCAGCCTGTGCTGGCGTTGTGGCGGAAATCGATGTATTGCTTATCCACTTCACAGCCGATGCAGGAGCGCTGCCAAAATTGACACTCGCGCCATTGGTGAGATCAGTTCCGGTGATTGTCACCGGTGTGCCCCCAGCCGCTGGCCCTGAAGTCGGCGCGATCGACGTCATCTTGGGGGGAGGGACCACCGCTCCCGCCGCGGGGGCCAGGGCCTGACTGACAGTTTGCACTAACGTGTTTATTGAGCCGACGATCGAGCCTGGGGTGGGAGTAAGAATTGCGAAGCCTACTCCAACTGCTGCTGTGGCAATGCATATGGCCTTTTGCACGTCGGCAATAACCGTAAGTGCGTGAATGGCACTATGTGCCCCGTTCTGCAAGGTCATCACTGAGCCCTGGATCTCGGTCGTAGCGACGGCTAGAGCTTCATCCTCGAGCTGCTCACTGTATGACTGCAATTGACCAAACTGCATGGTCAACTGGTTTTTCTGTAACTGGGTTAGAGAGCTGGCATTTTGGATTCGGAAGTTCAAAGTTGCTTCCGCCAAGTCCTCGAACAATGCCCCCAAATTTCTTAAGTCAAGCGCTGTCCATTGCATATTCCGTCCCCCTCTAGAAAGCGTTCTTTATTGAGATCGCTGCACTTGCCAAGCTGACAGTCGGTTGTCCCAAGAGTTCTGCTAGTTGCTTTGCATCCAAATGGTCTTTATTTTCAAAGAGTTTCTTGTGTCTTTCTCCAATTGTCCCGAGGGCAGTCTGGAAATCCTTAACTGCCTTCTTCTGGGCCTCCAGGCGGTCCAAATCGGCAGTGCAATGACGGTCAAGGATTTCCATTCCCAATGGCTCGCCTGGTGCCAATGGCTCGTTTGGTGGCGCGAAGTTTTTACAATAACTGTTCTCGGTGTCGTAATCATACCTCAGACCTTCGAAGTACCTGTTTGCCGCGTAGTCAGCCAAGAAGCTTGTTACGTCCTGGACGGCTTGGTTGTTGTCTCCAATAATCTTCGCCAATTCATGTTGCCGGTAGCCGCTTGCCCACAAATTCGTTAGCACCTTTGCCAGTCCGCCCGCTGCAGTGGCCTTCGTCAGCTCCGCCGTGGTGAGCGTCGGGTCGGCCGTCTTTAACTCACTCTGAATATTGTCAAAGCCGCTACCGACTTTACTTAAGTCATCGTTTGCCAGATTCCCGAGAGCAGTAATATAGTTAAACAACGCTTGGTTGACCTTCGCAAGCGGTGCCTTAATGCTTGCGTAGTATTGGCAGTTCTGTTTATTACCTGTCATGTTGTTAAATTTCTCACTTCTAAAAGCATTCGCCAGCTTACATGCTGGTTCTGCTCCATCCTGAATCGATGAGAAGGTCTTGCCCACAGCTTGGCTCGCTTTGGCAAAGTCCGAGATTTGGGTCAATACAACGCAGGAAGAATTCCCCAACATTGCATTCAAGATCATCACGAGTGTGGCAACGCGCCACGTACTCCGGGAAAAGCGAGATTTCTCCTCGCTCTTACTCTTAATACTCAGGCCATAGCCTGTGTTTCCGGAAGTTGACCGAATATCCATTGCTAATCTCCCTCTTTAATTTGGTTTTCACTTCCTTGGACACTCGCACTCGAGGCCGAGCGGTGAATCATCACGTGCGCCCCCGTACAGCCCCATATCGCTTAGGATAGAATTTGCCCATCGGGATCCTCAGTGCGAGAGCCCCCCGGTCCGCACGACGATTCCGGGAGGACCTGCGTCATATCGAATGGTGTTGGTCGTTGAACCAGACATTTTCGGGTGCGCAATTCCCTTCAATTCTTGTTCTCCAGCGGCGACCGAACGCCCTGGGGGGGGGGATAATTGCCGGTGGTGCAATTGCCCTCGGGTCTCGCCCTGGCGACATGGGCGCAGGGCGGTTCTTTCTCGCTTCCGGAACCAGTTGTAGCCACGGTCAATTCGAATTTGGAATTGACCGTGGGCTCGCAAAATCTTGGCAAAAAGCCCGGTTCAGAAAACGCTAAACATGGCTGCAGGCCCATGCCTGTCTGTCCAGAAATATGGCAAGCGCCTGCGCCTTAGCTTGCCACCGCGGCAAGGTCGGTCTGCAACTGTGCGAAGTTGAAACCTTTGGCAAAGCCGTCCTGCTCGGCTTGCACGGGCAGGATTGCGAACGCCTCGTCCACGCACTCATCCCACCAGGCCCAAGTTGCCCGCTGGGTATTTCCCCACGTCAGCACCGTCACGCCACTCTGGTCGTAGGCAACGGCATAGACGGCGTGGCCGTCGTTGGTCAGCGGGCCTGGCGTCCAGGGTTTGTGAGCATCAGACTCTCTTTCGCAGTTCTGCTGAACCTGGAAACCCAGGTAGACGCCGCCGAAGAGGTAGACGGCCTGCTGGACGTGGGGGTGGTTCTTGGGGTCGATTTTGGCGAAGTTGACGATCTTATCGCCGGCGCCGAGGTGCTGGCGCCAATAGCCCAGCACATCAAGCTCGTTCATGCCCGAATCCACGCCCCCCGTCAGATGCATGTATAACTTGACCACTGCTTCCTTCGTCATGATTTCTTTCCGGCCCAGGATTCCGTGATAGACCGTTTCGGCATGTGCCAAAGCCGCGATCGTGCAGTCGCCTAGGGAGTCGTTACCG
>JARLGN010000412.1 GCA_031292775.1 Acidobacteriota bacterium
GGCCCCTCAGGCTCTATTGGCGAATCCTCCCATCCCCGGACATATCATTCGCCATGTCAGTTTCGCCATTTTTCACTTTGAAGCTCGGAGGAGGGCTGCGGATGGGGGTATCGCGCTCTCTCCCCCGACCCGAAGAGCACGTTAGAGTCCATCGAGTGTGAAGTGTAAGGCCTTATGTTTGAATCATCGGCAGAACTGGTAGTGAGATAATTCGCATTTGAGCGGTGTAAATCTTACCCGTGGCACGTAGGAAAGTCCGCCCTTAGGGCAAAATGAACCGTGGGGTCACAGGCTTGTTAGGGTGCAAACCTTGGTCCGTGGCTCAACCCGGGCTGGCTTACGTCGTCTGCAACAAATCCAATGACGTCTGCGTTTACCATGAACTCCAATCCCTTCCTTCGCTGAACTGCCGTCATTTAGGCATGGCACAGGAGCAGTCCTTAGATTTCAGACGCCATTGTGGAAGGGTAACTGCTCATCAAATTAGTCGAGTTTACGATAGCCTAAGTGTTCACGACAATTGAATATGCCCTTTTAGTAAGGAGCCCACCCTAGCACTTTCGGGACAAGAGTCAATACGAGTTTCTCTTGTCGGCAGTGGCCGAACCATGGCGGATTCGGATCTTCCTCCCGTTTGACCAAGTTTCGTTGCCCGTCCCGGTTTTGGCAACGGCGCTAGCCGGGTGGCCGAAAGCAACGCCCGATTTGCGGATCCTGCGAGTTGATCCCGCCGCCAAGCGGAGTGGAAGGAACTCTCACCAAGGTTGGCAACCTCGCTGAATCCCAAGATCGTGAAAGCCCGCCCCCTCCGTCTGAGGCTTCAAGGCGAAGCGTACTCCGGGGTCATGATGCGTCCAAAACACGGCCGGGCAGACTTTCAGAATCTCATGCTTCGCCCGTTCGAAGGGTACCGGCTATGAGTTCTAGACTGCAATGAACCGGACGATGGAAATCCCGACTCCCTACCAGGAACCTCGAGGCCACGTGAGGCGGGACGGCTCCCGGCTGCGGAGCAACGCTCATGCCAACCAGCCGTGTATCTACGAAACGCATAGGCTGCTTGATCAAACCAGCCGGACGGGTGAATTCCACCCGAGCAATGGCGGGGGTGGTTTGGTCCGCCGCCAAGATCGCCCGGCATCACGATACCAAGCGCTGCCCTGTCCTCTTGGAATGTACCCAACGTCTCCGCCCAAAGCGGTCTTCAGAACCGAAGTTAACTATAGGGTATCGTTTGCTAATAGGCATCAAGTGATCGTGCGCCGTTATTCTATTCAAATAGACGCTGGGGCCATTCCCACAGTGTCTTGCAGACCACCCGCGTACGGCGATAATGCGGGTTCATCCACCGAAATAGGTCATGTCGAAAATGTCCGTTTTCCAGCGTGCCCGCACCATCGGGACATTCACTTAGGCGTTCCACTTGGCAATTACTGGCGAACAAACACCGGAAAGCCCTTGACTTAAATTTGGCACCACGCGTGCTAAGGTATTAACCGCTATGGAACAGAGAGCGTTTCAGCGCCGCGGCGGGAACCCAGTGATTCTCGCTGCGGCCTGTATCGCAATGGCCCTGGGATCCATATCCTGTGGGGGTGGGGGCGGAACCGTCGTGGTTAATGTCTCCACTGCGAGCTTCTCGATTAGTCCCACCACCGTCACCTTCGCCAGCCAAGCGGTAGGCACCACAAGTGCAGCGGCGTCTGCCACGTTGATTAACGTGGGCAACGCGACTTTGACGTTTTCCAGCATCCAGGTGACGGGGGCCAATGCCGGCGATTTTAACTTGACCAGTACCTGTGGCTCCTCGCTTTCGGCTTCAAGCCAATGCACACTCAGCGTCACATTCACGCCCAGCGCCGCCGGCACGCGAACAGCCGCGGTGGTATTTACAGACAATGCCACCGGCAGCCCGCAGACAGTAAACCTGACCGGGACGGGCACCTCTGCCGGAGTGGGTCTTTCCGCAACCATCCTCACCTTTGGCAGTCAGTTGCTGGGAACTTCCACAGCAGCCCAGTCAGTTACCCTGACGAACAATGGCAACTCTGCCCTCAGCATTACCAGCCTTGCGGTGACGGGCGCCAATCCCGGCGATTTCCCTGAGACCACCACTTGCGGCAGCTCAGTAGCGGCAGGAGGCAGTTGCACGATGAGTGTCACGTTCACGCCTACTGCCCCCGGCGACCGCACCGCCGCGATCACCATTACCGATAGCGCCATCGGCAGCCCGCAGGCAATCATCCTGACAGGAACCGGGACTAATCCTGCCGTGAGTCTTACCGCCAGTAGCCTGGCCTTCGGCAATCAAAACCTCGGAACGACAAGCCCTGCGCAATCCGTATCCCTGAACAATACCGGTAATGCAACATTGAACATTGCCAGCATCGTGGTGACAGGGGCCAATCCCGGCGACTTCACGGCAAACAACACCTGTGGCTCCTCGGTGGCGGCGGGGGGCAACTGCACGGTTAGCGTGACGTTTACGCCCGCTTCCTCCGGTAGTCGCACCGCCTCCGTGGCCATTACCGACAATGCCAGCACCAGTCCACAGTTAATAGCCCTCGCGGGAACAGGCGCGGGCACATCTGCTGTAGCTAGTTTTTCCACTACCAGCTTGACTTTTGGGAGCCAGTCCCTGAGCACAACGAGTTCAGCCCTGGCCATCACCCTGACCAACACGGGAAATGCGACTCTGACCTATACGCCCCCCCTCCCCCTCACAGGGGCAAACCCCAGCGACTTTAGTGAGAGCGACAACTGCGGTGGTTCCTTGGCGGCTGGAGCTAACTGCACCGTCAATGTCACCTTTACGCCTTCCGCCAGCGGAACTCGCACGGCTTCGTTGACCCTTACGAGCAATGCCAGCAACAGCCCCCAGATGGTAAGCCTCTCCGGCATGGGGACCTCTTCCGCCGTGAGCTTATCCGCCTCAACCTTGACCTTCGCAACTCAAACCGTTGGCACGACGAGTACGGCCCAGGCCATCCTTCTGACCAATACCGGAAACGCAGCGTTGGGCATCACCAGCCTGGTGTTGGCGGGAAGCAACCCAGGCGATTTCAGCCAAAGCAACAATTGCGGAAGCTCGGTGGCGGCAGGGGGCAATTGCACGATCAATGTAACATTTGCACCTACCGCCCCCGGCACCCGGACCGCCACTGTGGCCATTAGCGACAATGCCACGGGAAGTCCGCAGTCCGTAAGCCTTACCGGCACCGGTGGTGCGCCGGCAGTCAATCTCACCGTCACCAGCCTGACCTTCGGTAGTCAAACCTTGGGGACACCCAGTGCCGCGCAACCTGTCACCCTCAGCAACACAGGCACCGCGACTCTGAATATTTCCAGCGTGGCAGTTACAGGGGCCAATACCGGCGATTTTGCAATGTCGAGCAATACGTGCGGAAGTTCGGTGGCAGCGGGAGCCAATTGCGCCATCAGTGTGACCTTCACGCCTGCCGCCCCGGGGGACCGCACAGCCTCGGTGACCATCACCGACAACGCTGCCGGCAGCCCGCAGACCGTGAGCCTGACCGGCACCGGCACTGGTCCGGTAGTCGGCCTTTCGGCCTCGACTCTTTCCTACAGCAGCCAGTCGGTTGGATCGACGAGCGGCGCCCAGACCGTGACCTTGAGCAACACGGGAAACGCGAATTTGACCATCACCAGCCTTCAGTTGGCAGGCACCAATGCTGGAGATTTTTCGGTGACGAACACCTGCGGCAGCTCCGTCGCGCCGGGTTCCTGCACGATAAGTGTGATGTTTGCGCCCACAGCCCCGGGAACCCGCACGGCGTCGTTGAACATCGCGGACAATGCTACGAGCAGCCC
Organism: Acidobacteriota bacterium; assembly: GCA_031292775.1. Classification (GTDB taxonomy): domain Bacteria; phylum Acidobacteriota; class Terriglobia; order UBA7540; family UBA7540; genus Bog-366. The sequence goes on from JARLGN010000412.1 coordinate 3,832, forward strand.
TCAGACGGTGAGCCTGACCGGCATCGGCAGCGCTCCAACGGCTGGTGTCACAACCACAAGCCTGACCTTTAGCAGCCAAAACCTAGGCACCACGAGCGCGGCCCAGACCTTTACGCTGAACAACACGGGGAACGCGGCCCTGTCCATCAGCAGCATCGCGTTTACGGGCACCAATGCCGGCGACTTTGCCGATACCAACAACTGCGGCACTTCGGTAGCGGCAAGCAGTAACTGCACGGTCTACGTCACGTTCACGCCCTTGGCGGCGGGGAGCCGGGCGGCCTCTTTAAACATCACGGACAACAGCAACAACGTGGCGGGCAACCTGCAATCCGTGAGTCTGACGGGCACAGCCACCGGTCCGAGCGTCAGTCTTAATCCCTCGGCTTTATCCTTCGGCAGTCAAACTGAAGGTACCACCAGTACAGCTCAGAGTATCACCATGACCAACCCGGGGAGCACCAGTTTGCTCATTACGGGCATTTCGGTCACGGGCACAAATGCCACGGACTTTGCCCAAACCAACTCGTGCGGCGGAACGATAGCGGCGGCTGGTACCTGCACGATCAATGTGACGTTCACACCCACAGCCTCCGGGGGCCGAACAGCCGCGATAAGTATCGTCGACAATGCCCCCGACAGTCCCGAGTCAGTGCCCCTGTCGGGCACGGGGCTTTCCGGCCACGTTAGCCTCTCGCCCTCGAGCCTTACCTTCGCGAGTCAGAACCTCGGCACATCAAGTACCGCGCAGAGCGTTACGATGACGAATACGGGGAACGCGAGCTTTACCATAGGCGGCGTCAGCATCGTGGGGACCAATTCCGGCGACTTTTCGCAGACCAACGGATGCGGCAGTTCGCTGGGGGCAAACGCCAGCTGTACGATTATCGTGCAGTTTTCGCCTACCGCGCCCGGATCCCGTACGGCCACGGTCAGCATTACAGATAATCTCCAGAGCAGCCCGGAGGCGGTGGCACTGACGGGGACCGGAAGCGGTCCGGTCGCCAGTCTCTCCAGCGGGGCCCTCACCTTTGCAAGCCAAAACCTTGGAACAACGAGTGCCGCGCAATCCGTGACCCTCACCAATACGGGGAACGCGAGTTTGACCATTACGAGCATCGCCGCGACGGGGACGAATTCAAGCGATTTTACTGTCACCAAAACCTGCGGTAGTTCATTGGCAGCCAACGCCAGTTGCACGATTAGCGTCAAATTCACGCCGGCGGCGATCGGGAGCCGCGCGGCTTCGGTGAGCATTATCGACAACGCCGTCGGCAGCCCGCAGACAATAACCCTCGCCGGCACGGGCAGCGCTCCATCGGCTGGGGTTACAACCACAAGCCTCACCTTTACCAGCCAGAACCTCGGCACCACGAGCACGGCCCAGGTTGTTACGTTAAACAACACGGGAAACGCGGCCCTGACCATCAGCAGCATCACGTTTACGGGCACCAATTCCGGCGACTTTGCTGAGACCACCACATGTGGCAGCACGCTAGCGTCGGGTAGTAGCTGTACGTTCAGCGTCACATTTACGCCCTTGGCGGCGGGGAGCCGGACGGCCTCCTTGGTCATTACGGACAACAGCAACGATGTGACAGGCAGCCAGCAATCCGTAAGTCTGACGGGCACGGGCACCGGCCCGGTAGTCAGCCTTTCAGCCACGAGCTTGGCTTTCGGCAGCCAATCTCTGAACACCTCCAGCGCATCTCTGGGCGTTACGCTGACCAACACAGGGAACGCAAGTTTGACCATCACGAGCATTTCGGTGACGGGCACCAATGCCGGCGACTTTACTCAGACCAACACGTGCGTCAGCCCGGTGGCAGCGAACGGTACCTGCACAATTACCGTGAAATTTACCCCCACCGCGATCCTAAGCCGCAATGCTTCAGTGACGATCACGGACAATGCCACAAGCAGTCCGCAGACAGTGACCCTGACGGGCACGGGCACCGCCTCCATAGTTAGCCTCTCGGCCGCGACATTGACTTTCAGCAGCCAGACCATACTTACGTCCAGTGCATCTCAGACCATCACCCTCACGAACACGGGCAACGTGAGTTTGACCCTCACGAGCATTTCAGTAACGGGCAGCAATGCCGGAGACTTTGCCGAGACCACAACCTGCCCCACCTCTCCCAGTTCTGTGGCAGCGAGCGGCTATTGCACGATTACCATAACGTTTACCCCTTCCGCTTCCGGGAGCCGTACGGCCTCCGTTAGTATCGCGGACAATGCCACGGCTGGAAGCCCCCAGGCAGTGAGCCTCATTGGCACAGGCATAACGGGATCCGTTGGTCTATCCGCCACGGTCCTGACCTTCGGCAGTCAGTCCGTAGGTACTACCAGTGCGGCTCAGACTGTCACCCTGACCAACGGCGGCACTTCGGCTTTGACCATCACCAGCATTCAAATAACCGGCACCAACCCTGGTGATTTTGCGATGCCCGGCAATACGTGCGGAAGTTCGGTTGCGGTGAATGCGACCTGCACGGTCACCATAACGTTTGTACCTACGACTGCCGGGAGCCGCGCGGCGACATTAACCTTCACGGACAGTGCCACGAACAGCCCGCAGACCGTGAGCCTGACCGGAACCGGCGGGGCACCTATAGGTGGTCTTTCGCCTGCGAGCTTCGCCTTCTCTAGCCAGCCTGCAGCAACGGCCAGTTCGGCTGGGGGCTTTACACTGAGCAACACGGGCACCGCAATCTTGAACATCACCAGCATTGGGTTCACGGGTACCAATTCTGCCGACTTTAGTCAGAACACAACCTGCGGGACCACCCTGGCGGCAAGTACCACCTGCACGATTGCTGTGACGTTCACACCGGCCGCCAGCGGGAGCCGGAGTGGGACGTTGGTTGTCACCGACAACAGCAACAACGTTGCGGGCAGTACACAATCCACGACCTTAACCGGTACGAGTGTCCACGATGTGATTTTGGCCTGGACCGCCAGCACAACCTCTGGGATATTGGGCTATTACATCTACCGCGGCACTTCGGCGGGGGCAGAGAGCACGACGCCCCTGAATACCACACCGGTTAGTGCGATTACTTATGTTGACACGAATGTGACAGCAGGGACCAAGTACTACTATGTGGTCACCGCCGTTGCTTCGAATGGCACAACTCAGAGTGCGGCCTCGAATGAAGCTTCCGCGACCGTGCCAACACCCTAACGCCCCACACGCGCCCTTCCCCTCTGTCCGCGCATGCTCAACCACTTATGCACTTCTTGTGTGGATCACCTGGCAAACTTGCTTTAGCAAAATGAAGATGGCAGCCCCCATTCGGCTACCGAGGTGATATTCTTGGATTGTGTCCATCCAAGAGTTTGCCGACCCGGTATGCGCAGTTCGAGCAAAAACACTCCGAAGAGTCTCTTCGCGCTTAGGCTATTCTCGGCGCAATCCGAACTTGCAACCCTGTGACGGCTTACGTACGATTCCCAGAGAGAGAAGTGGCTGAGTTCATGAAGATCACTGATGTCAAAACCGTGTTGCTCACCCGACCGATCGGCAGCGATCCCTGGATAGGCGGTGTGCGCCCATGCCGCTCCAACTCTTTCATCGAGATCTATACCGATCAGGGACTGGTCGGTATCCAGGAAACCAGTCTGGGCTATTTTCCCGATACCCACCTGGCGAGTTATGTCGTTAGCCCGCTTGTGGCTTCTTACAATGGCATTTCAGGCTTTGTAAAGGGGACGGCTCTGTTCGTCGAAAACAACCATGGTGGAGGGCTACGGCTTGCCTCCACAAAACCAGGGCTGGGGATTACCCTAACGGAAAAGACGAAAGTCAAATTCCCGTTCGCCGCCGGAAGCGGGGGATTCACCAGCGTGCTAGGCAAGGTTTTGGAAGGACCCACAAATATTGAATCTTGAAAGGCAGGCATCACTTATGAGGAAAAGTAAGGTCTTGGCAAAAATTCGAAGTGGCAAGCCGGTAAAAATCTGTTCGATGGGCCACTATTTGCCATTCTATGTGCGCTACGCGGCTCACTTCGGTTTTGACGCAATCTGGCTGGACCTGGAGCACCGCGCGATGGGGGCACGAGAAGTGCAATCACTACTGCAACTCTGCCGCATGTTCGATATTGACTGCATGCTCAGGCCGGTTTCCACCGAGCGCAACCGGCTCTATCGTTATCTTGAAGACGGGGCTGCCGGTTTTTTGATTCCTTTTGCTTCTGACAAAGCAATCGCGCAGAAGGTTGTGGAATCAGCCAAGTTTCCCCCGCTCGGTAATCGCGGACTCGACGGCGCCGGGATCGACGGAGATTTCGGCTTGCAGGTTTGGATTGAAAATTCCCACTACACGACTGATGCCAACAACGAGACGTTCATCATTGCCCAGATCGAAACTCCCGACGCCGTTACCAAGGTGGATGAAGTTGCCTCCGTGCCGGGAATCGATGGCTTGTTTGTGGGAACCGCAGACCTGGGACTTCGTTTGGCCGCCGCGCCACGGCCGGAAATCAAGGACCTTGAAAGCGCCATTGAACAGGTCGCCGCAGCCGCCAAGCGCCATGGCAAGGCGTGGGGAGCCGCTACGGGCTCGATCGAAAGCCTTCGCCGCTACCGCCAGATGGGAGCACAAATCCTGCCCTGGGGCGGTGATTTCGGTCTCATCAAGGTGCTGCAAAATAGTAGCTCTGATCTGGACAAAGCAATTCTTGACTAGCCCGGATTTCTCGCCACGCCTATGGAAGGGCAGGGCGTCAGCCCCGCCCTTCTTCCGACGTCAGCCGGGAAAAACAGCTTCATGATAAATTAAGCGCCCATCAAGCTGGTTCATGCGCATCATCCAGATATTTCCAGTGGTCTCAGTGTATTCGTACACGATTTGATCGCCGTGCGACGACCAGGTTGGATAGCGGACGTAGCTGTTCGTCTTGGTGTAATTCGTAATCTGCTTCTCGGTCTTATTGCGACGTGACACCCAGTAGAGGTTCCAGACGCCATTGCGCAGCAAAACAAAGGCTCTATCTGTGCTGATCCGTGCTCATCCGCGGCGCTGAGACTTGTTACATTCGAGAATTGTAAATGTGCCCGTAAAGCCCGATGTAGTTGGCCAGGAGCTTTTCATACAGCGCATGGCGGTCGGCATCTGGGGCAAATACACGCTCACGGTTATAAAGCGCCGCACTGCACTCCTCGATTGACGAAAACGCGCCGCCGCCTACCGCTGCTATGCTTGCCGCCCCAAGGAGTGCAGATTCCACGATGGCAGGCCGCTCGATTGAGAAACCTGTGACGTCTGCCATGATCTGCGACAGGACATTGCTCTTGGCGCCGCCGCCAATCGAACGAACTGATTCGATGGGAAAGCCGCACCGCCGCAACAGATCAAGGTTCTCGCCCAACGTGTAACCCAGGCTTTCCAGAATCGAGCGGTACAGATCAGCGCGCGTATGGTGGAGCGACAGGTTTAGAAAAGCTCCCCGCGCATTGGGGACAGGTAAGGGTGAGATCATCCCGTCGAAGTGCGGAAGCATAACAATGCCCCGACTCCCCACGGGAACTTGCGAAGCCATGGCATCGAGATCGGCGAGGCTTTGGCCAGCGCCCAGCTCACGCTTGAACCATTCCAGAACGACCCCCGCGGTCTTGGCAAAAGCCAGCGCGAACTGATATCGGCGGATCGGGAACCGGCCTCCGAACACCCCCGCGGGCAGCGGCTGTGGAAGATGCTCCGCAAGCGTGACCAAGGCGAGGCAGGTTCCTGTGGTCACGGTCACGATTCCCGTCTGGCAGTTCCCTGCCCCTATAGCTCCCGCGTACTGGTCATTGGTGCCAGTCACAACCAGCGTTTGTGTATCCAGATTCCATTGTTCGGCACTTTTGCTCAGGACGGTCCCAATCGGCTGGCCGGAGATTTGAATTTCTGCAACTTCACTTTTGTTGATCCCCGCTGCTGCCAGTGCCGCACCGCAATAATCAGGCGCGTCCTCGGCGTACAAACCAGTGCTGGACGCCGTGCACGGGTCAGTAACAGGCCTGCCGGTCAGGCGGTAGGAAAAGTAGTCGGGTAATAGCAGGTACCGTTTGGCCCGCGCCATCAAAGCGGGAAAGTGTTCATGCAGCCACATGATCTTCGGCCCGGTGGCAATGGCATCCGCCATCGGCACGGCTTCGCGAATATCAGGGGATTGCAGAGTATGCGTCAGCCGCTTCGCCTGTTCAGAAGCGCGCGCGTCGTACCACACAATGGCAGGGTGAAGCGGTTCATCACTCTCATTCAAGGAAACGAAGGTCTGCCCCTGCGAGGAGATGCTCAGCGCAGCAATCCGCGCGCTACTTTCGCGGATGGCTGAAACGGCCGCCTCGCGCGCGGCCTCATAGATAGTTTCAATCGGAATTTCAACGTGGCCGTCCGCACTCGCTTGTGGGTGGTAGGATCGATGCGACATGGCGAGCAACTGGCCCTGCCCGTCGAACACGCCAGCCTTGGCGCTGGTCCCGCCCACATCTAATCCCAGATATGCCGATTGTTTCATTTGCGCACGCAGCCCGATTTCCGCCTTCTGCTTACGGCCGGGCGTCTTCGTTACTCCACGGCCACCGCCATCACCCGAAGTGACGCGTTTTGAATATCTCTCTTCAGGAAAAACCAATAACCGCAGAATAAAAGAAGGGCGTCGAGAATCAGAACGCCAACCGACCCGGCAAACACTCCCGCCAGACCCAGATTCGCTTTCAACAGGCCAGCCACAAATACGGCCGATCCTCCTGACAAGCAGTTCACCATGTTGGTAATTCCGAAGGCCGTGGAAAACCTGTCTTTACCCGCCAGGTCGCAAATCAAAGGAAGTATATTAATGTCGCCCGCGGTTCGAAGGATAGAATAGAGCATCAGGGCCACCACGATGAACGGTAGTTTCTTGGTGAAGGCAAACACCAGCAGAGTGGGTGCGGCGACCAGGATCAATGCGCCTTGCAAAAGCATGCGATAGTGAGCCCCATGGCGCGCCACGCGATCCGAAAGCAACCCGCCCAATACCTGTCCTACTACGCCGCTGCCATTTATGAATGATGCGCCGTAGAACCCCGCGCCGGCTAGAGACATCGCAAACACTTCTCTGAAATAGAGTGGAAGCCAATTGACAAAAGTCCAAATGCCGATTGCCGTCAGTGCCCCCGCGGCCGCCAATACTAGAAACGAAGGAATTCTTACCAACTGTACGAGTGCTTCCACAAAGGACAATTCAGGCTGTGACGCGGCAACATTAGACTCGGGGTTGAGTGCCACATGCCTGAATTTCTTCATCGGCACTAGAAAATAGGCAGGCACTGCAGTGGCCATGCCGACGATACCGAGCACCCATAGCGAAGATCTCCAACCATAACGATCGGCGACAAAACCCACAAAGGTGGCGCCCCCCATCAACCCAACATACTGGCCCACGCACATCAGGCCAATAGCGGTGCCCCGCGTCGCGGCCGGATGATATTCAGCAACCAGGGCAAATGCCGCGGGCAAGAAGAGCGATTCGATAAGGCCGAGAAGAATTCGCATGCCCAGCAGTTCCCACCGGGCGTTTGCCAAGCCGGATGCTGCGGTTACCGCGCTCCAGGCAACAAGAGTCCACAAAACGATTCGGCCCTTATCGAACCGGTCGCCCAGATGCCCGGCCAAAGGAGAGGCCAGCGCGTAACTCCAAAGGAAAAATGATCCCAGTGCGCCCAGCCCCGCATCGGTGAATCCCAAGTCGGTCCTCAACAGCGGGTAGACCGCGGTAATGGACGTCCGTACACCATAGTTGATCATACTGATGACAGCGAGGGCTGCAACCAGCATCCACTTTGAAGTGGCGTCGGACTGTTGCGTGATGTCAGTGCCCTGCCTGAAGTTCGTTGGCATCAGGTTTTCGCAGATCGTAGATCCCTATAGCGCTATGCGAATCCGAGTTTAACTCTATTCCGGCACCCTCCAGTCAAACACTGCGGCCACAAGGTCTTTCGAGTGTTCCCTGGCAAGTTCGTAAGCTTCTTTCATACGGCTGGCGGGTAATCGATGGGAAATAACGGACTCAATTCGGGGATGGTGAAAAGCCATCAAGTTCAGAATGTACTCAAGATTCCTGGGCGTATTAAATCGCAGGTCTTCGGGACGGCAATCTGCTTTGGGAGCAAATCCCGCTCCGAGTAGCGTCAACTGCTTTCCATAGACCCATCGGGGATCCACCGGGTTGAAGTCCGGCGGTTCCTGCGCACGCCCGGGAAATCCCAGAATACTCACCCTGCCGCCGAAGCGAGCAATCTCCATCGCAAGGCGGTAGGCGTTCCATGGATTGGCGGTCAGCACCACGATGTCCGTCCCCACGTCACCAAACACCTCACCAAGTTTCGCCGAAAGGTCCTGATCCTCCGCCAGGAAAGCCGCGTGGGCTCCAAGCCTAAGGGCGGATTCGCTTCGAATCTTGGAATTGGAGATTCCAACCACTTTGGCCCCCATGGCACGCGCCAACCAGACAGTACAAAGTCCGATCACACCAAGGCCGATGATGGCGACATTTTCCCCAGGCTCAAATCGCGCCTGGCGAAGTGACGCCAATCCGAGGTGCGCCAGGTAAGCAAGTGAAGCTTCTTCCGAAGAAAGTGAAGCTGGGACAGGGACTAACAGTTCAGTCTGTTGAGCAATGTAGGCAGATTGGTGAGGCCGTAGAGAAAACACCCTCATGCCCGGCTTGAGCTTCTCCACGTGAACGCCCACGCGCCGGATAACGCCTACGTTCGAGTATCCGACCCCTCTGGGGTAGCTCGGAGCTCCGGGGACATAAGCGGTGTCGCCCGAGTAGTTCCCCAGATCAGTACCCGTGGAAAGCGCGGTAACTTCGGTTTCCACATAGATCTGGTCAGGCTGCAGTGAACCGGCATCCAGAGGCACATCCTCAATCCGAAGGTCCCCCGCGCCGTAAAGAATGGCCTGCCTCATCCGTTCGTTCTCCTGCTTAGGCGTACCAACTGAATTCTTCCACGGAAAGCGGGTTGATGTCTGCTGCCAAAGTTTCGGAAAGATATAATTCCGAAGGACGCGTCTGGATAATCGAGGCCGGCACCAGCGGTGTCACCGGTCCATGAGCGGCCAAACGCACGGTGAAGCGCTGCCACGACGCCATGGAGCCCGGCAGGGCGAAGGCATTCCACGAGCTCCTCAACTTGGCGCCGACAATCTGCGCTGGTCCGATCGTAGCCCCCTTGGGCGGCACAGACGACCAGTCGCCACTCTGGCCAAACTCCGGACCCAAGCAATTCTGCAGGATACTAAAGGGAGTAAGCTCAACAATCCGCGGACCGATCTTCAGCCATTCTTCCAGGCTGGGAGCCGCAAAAGCCTCCGATCCCGGTTCGATGTAAGCAATGTGGCCCGACCAACCAATTCCACCGTAGCAAACATCGGCCCCGCCCATGTCGTCAATCATCTTGCCATAGTCTTTGAAATTTGCATTCGTCGGACCTTGAATCTGCCATTCCGGTGGCCGCAGATCCGCATCGAGCTTGGCGTAGAAATTCTTCTTCATGTTGTAGAGGAAGGAATTGGGCCAGGTTTCCGGCGCGATGTTTCCGTTCTCATCGGCATACTCATCCATATTAAACGTATACAGATGGGAACAATTGACCCGCGACTTGTTCAGCAGATACGCCACACGGTGGTACAAAGGCTCGGGTTGAGGGAGGATCAGTACCAGCCGCCGCCCCTCGTCTGCAGCCCGCTTAATCCTGAAGAAAATATCCGCCACCAGCCGAAAGGGGAATTCCTCATCGTTGAGAACGGAAATCTTAAACTCAGGATTGGAGTGCTTGGTAATATCCTTGCGCTTGATCGCCGCCACCTTACGGCACGCCTCCTGATCCTGAAACGGCATCCACCTGGCCATCCTGAAATCAAAACCTTCGACTGGCATGACTTCCTCCTATGAATGATCAATGCGTTGATATTAAATTAGCTAGACTTACTGCAGCGGCGGCCAATTCCCCGGATTCAGCAGCCTGCGATCCTTGATTTCAACCTGCCGCACATCCGCCTGGCACTGTGACGAAAGCGCCCCGCGCGCACAATACTCAAGCGCCGCTTTCAGTTCATCAACCTGCGCTGTTCCCACCAGAGCGGTCGAAACGGCGGGATGGGCCAATACGAACCGATAGGCGAATTCCGGCAGGCTCACCGATTCCCCGGATGCGATGGCGGCGGTTTTTTCGACTGCCGATTGCAGTTCTTCCAAACCCGCCGGCAGACTGCGATATCGGTGCGTCAGAGCGCCCTTCAAGAGCACGGATCGAACCACCACCGCGACGTCTTTTGATTGCGCGAGAGGCAACACCCTGGCTTCAGGTTCCCGATCGAGCACATTGTAGGCAATTTGAAGGCAGTCGTATCGCCCGTCTTCCAGAGCTGCCAGCGCCGCCTCCTCACCGTAAGTGGTCGCCCCCAAAAAGCGAATGCAACCGGCACGCTGGAATTCCTGGAGAATGTCACCCAACTCGCCGCGCCGGATGTTCTCAGCGGGGGGGCTGTGAAGCTGCATCAAATCGATAACGTCCGTCTGCAATGCGCGCAGGCTCTGATGAATGGACGATGTCATGTGGGCTTTCAGCGCACCTGTTCCACTGCCTTTATAGCCCGAGCAGGTAACCTTGGAGCAAAGAACGTATTCCTGGCGCCGCGACTTCAGTGCTTCCCCGATGATCTCTTCACTATCGCCATAGACGCGCGCTGTATCGATAAAGTTGATTCCACGGTCCAACGCCTGGTTTAACACTTTCGCCGCGTCGGCCCGGGACGGCTTCAACGGAGTTGCCTCGGCCGCAATTCCATACTCCAAGCCGAGCTCGACAGTGCCAAGCCCGATTTCCGAGACCCGAAGGCCCGTCCGGCCGAGACGGCGAAATCTTCCCTTGCTCATGCTTCCAAATCCCCGTGAACTAGTCGCGTTCCCTTCACCTAATGATGTTCGTCATTACTCCAATTCGTATTTCGCCACAGCCGCATCGGGAGCCATCCCCCGTTTCACCACGTCGCAAAGCGCCTGCTGAAAGGCAGGAGGATTGGGAACCTGCAGCGCGTTGCGGCCAAACACCACACCACCCGCGCCGGCGGCAACCTCGTCCGCCGCAAGCTGAAGGGCGGCGAACTGGGTCGGCAACTTGGCTGCTCCCAAGCCCAGGACGGGGACAGGCGAACTGGCAGTGACCGCCGGGAAGTCACGCGTATAAAGGGTCTTGATAAGATCAGCACCGAGTTCAGCGATAATCCTGGTACCTAGATATATTTTCTCGTGCAACTCGTCGGCCCCCAGGGTTTCCGCCTCCGGCGGGAAGTACTCGCCAATCACCGGCATCCCCAGGTCTTTGGCTTCCCGGCAGATCTTCCGGAATACTGCGACGTTATTGGCATCGTTGGATTCACTGCCTGTCTCCAGTGTCAATGAAACCAGGGCAACATCCGCACCCAACCGCAGCGCTTCCGCCGCCGAAAATGCCGCGGCGGTCGCACCTTCCTTGTAATGCAATTTGGAGCAGTAGGTCGTACTCCAGTTCAGGCGCACGACTGCCATGGGCGCGCCCTTGTAATTAAATGCGTCCTGGCAATAAGGAAGCATCCCCGGCGACAGCAGAATTCCATCCACGCAAGGCGCCACTTTCGCTGCGGCCTCCGTGAGATTGATCATGCCCTCGATGGGCCCATCAAAAAGACAGTGATCCATGGCCACAATCACGGCCCGTTCATTGCGATTAAAAAGACGTTCGAATCGTATATTGGTCATGTATTAATGCTCCTGACGTTTACGTCCCGGCAGTGACCCTCACCACCTGAGACCGTCGATGTGATTCCAAAGCTGCCGTAAAGAGTTCGTGGCTTAAGGCTGTTTCCTCAGGAGTGACGCAGCCGGCAAACCTTTTCAGCCGCTTGCCCGATGTTAATTCATATATAAATCCGGCCCACATCTGCAGGATGGCGTCGGAAAAACCGAATTCAAAGATTCCACCGGTAATCGTCTTAAAGGCAGTCTCCTGCCCCATATCGATTTGCTGCCAGGTTTGCTCACCGCCCCGATACTCCAGCAATTCCAGGCGGCGAGGGTTCCTGGTGGTGAACCTGGCGGAGGCCGAGGTGCCGAGGATTTCCACGTACCAGGTGTTCTTCTCCCCCGGCGCGATCCGCTGCGTCTTGATGGTCAGCGGGAAAGCCCCCCCGTTGGCTGCGGATTCGACTTCACAGAAAAGGGTCGCATTATCCCAGGTTTCGCAAGCTGCCATTCCACCTTTTCCATCGGGACGCTCGCTGATGATTTTAGAGAGAATGGCGCGCACATTCCGCGGCCACCATTCTGCCCGGAAAGGAACATGGCAGGGATGCATTCCGAGATCGCCCATGCAGCCGTATTCACCATTAAACTCAATTTGGCGTTTCCAATTAATAGGCTTGTTGGGGTCAAGGTCGCTGGAGTGAACAAACCCACAATTGACCTCAATGATGCGGCCGAAGGCTTTCCGCTCAATCATGTCGCACATTCTTTGTACAGGTGGGAAAAAGGGGAATTCCGACGAGCAACGAACCAGCAATTCCGGGTGCCGCTTCACCGCTGCCAAAATCGCCTGGTTGGCCGCTTTGTCGATGCCAAATGGCTTTTCGCCCATCAAGTGCTTCCCTGCCTCAATGGCCGCACAGTAGAACTCCTGATGCAAATTGTGGGGAACGGCAATATAAACCGCGTCCACGGCAGGGTTTGCCAGAAGCGCTTTGTAATCGCTGGTAACCTGGGTGATGGAAGGAAAATTATTTGTAAACCAGAGTTCCAAATCGGAGGGAGGGCGGTCAAAGCGATCACAAATTGCCACTAACTCCGGGTGCGCATCGATGTTGGTCAAATGGCACCAGCGGGCAACCGCGCTGGCAAATTCGCGTCCCATCAACCCACAACCAATCAGGCCAAACCGTACAGTTTTCATAGCGTTGCTCGTTGTGCGCGTAGGCGCTTCAGCCTTACCGGGAGAAGCCAAAATGGCGCTCCGCCTCACCAATCGCCTCGTCAATGATGTCCATGCACTTCGCCGCCGTGTCCAAATCCATCACAATGGGAGGACTCATGCGCAAAATGTGGCCGGCCGGAATCCAAGCCAAGCCCCTTCGAAACGCTTCTTTATAAATGAACTTGCCTGCCTCGTCGAAAGGTTCTTTGCTAATGCGGTCTTTCACCAATTCAATGCCCATCAGACACCCCTTGCACCGAACATCGCCAATGATCGGGTGGATGGCTATCATTTGCGCCAGGCGTTTCTCAAAGTACACCCCCAACCTCTGCGCATTCTCCAGCAAGCCCTCTTCTTCAATGGCCTCGATGGAAGCCAGAGCGGCAGCGCACGCCATGGGGTTTCCTCCGTAGCTCGTGGAGGCACTGATGGTTTCCACGGTGTTGGCATAGGGTTCCCGCACAACCATCGCCGTTACCGGAAATCCGTTGCCAAAACCTTTGCCCAAGGTCACGACATCCGGCAGAGTGTTCCAATGTTCCATCGCCAGTAACTTGCCCGTTCGACCCATACCCGTCAAGACTTCATCTGCCATGAAGAGTATTCCCCGCGAGTCACACCATTGGCGCAGCTTGGGGAAAAAATCGTCGGGTGGGAATATTGATCCCGCCCAGCCCTGGATTGGCTCCAGGACAATTCCTGCCACTTGCCCCGTCGTCGCTTCGGCAATGAATTCGCTATAGAACGATAGGTAGGCATCCGTGTCGATGGTTCCGTCAGCCTTCTTGAAGATAGGCCGGTAGGAATTGGGCCGGGGCAACATGTAGAATCCTGGCGCGCGCGTATCCCCATTCACGGGCTTCATGCGTGCCAGGCTGACCGCGTGGCCGCTCTTGCCGTGAAAGTCACCGTAACATGATAGAAATTCGTGCTTCCCAGTGGCCGCCCGGCACACGCGCAACCCCGCCTCCACCGCGGTTGTGCCATTGTCATACAATTGCACCCCGGCCAGATCGCCGGGCAGAACCTGCTTGAGTTTTTCCAGAAGCTTGAGCTTGACCGGTGTCGTAAAGTCGTGGCAATTCATCAACTGACCGGCAGCTTCCTGCACCGCTTTGGTAACCTTGGGATGGCAGTGGCCCAACGTGGTCACATAGATTCCCGAGGAAAAATCCAAATAGACGTTTCCGTCCACGTCCGTCAGCGTACATCCGTAACCCCGCTCAAAAACCACCGGAAACAGTCTGACCTGGCCGGAGTAGCCCTTCATAATGGCGGCGGCCCGCCGGTGCATTTCCTGCGACTTCGGTCCTGGAACCTCAGCACTGACAATGTGGGGAACTCGCTTCAGATCCACCTTGGCCCATTCAATGGAACTTCCCGTGAATGTTGTGCTCATGCCCTTGAACTCCTCGCTATGGTTATCATGTCATTATCGCCACGAGAAAAAGCCTCAGAAAATGCCGGGGAAACCATAGCCACCTCGCAGCACAGAATAAAACATTCTATTAGACTGAACATTATAATCATCCGCTATTGTAAGTCAAACATCTTATTGGCCGTAGCGTGGGCAGCTTGCCCCGATCCATCGGGGGAGGCTGCCCACGCTACAACGGACGCCGCGGCCTACGCCGGAGGGGCTACCTCTCGCACTTTGATGTCTTGCGCACACAGTGTTGGGTCCGAATATGGGTTGACACCCAATTCCGCATTCGCCATATTTGGGCAAAACGTTCGGCTCCAGGGGAATACCGGATCCTGCTGCTCGAATCAGAGGCATACCTTGTGGAGGGTCGGGCATGACGGAGCGCGAGCGAATGTTGGCGGTTTATCGGGGAGGAACGCCCGACCGTGTACCATTTTTCCTGGATTTATCCCACTGGTTCAACCACAAGCACAAGATTCCCTTCGACCTTTCCCGTTCGGCGACTGAACCCGACTTGCCACTCATTGAGTACCATCGAAAAACAGGTTCCGGCTTCTACCTTGCCAATCTCGCCTCCTGTTACGACACGGTATTCCCCAATGATGTCGCCAGCACCGTGAGCAAAGAGACCTCTGCCAACGGGATCGAAATTACTTGGCGCATCGAAACTCCGCTGGGAAGCATCGAGCGCCGACGACGTTGGGAAGAACAGAGCTACTCCTGGGGCATTTCAAAATGGGGCATTTACACTGAGCAGGACTTGCGCGTGTTTGAATACGCCATGACTCGCGCCCGGTTTACTCCCGCTTTCGACCGGCACGACCAATGGCAGCAGGCTGTTGGCGGTCTGGGAGTGGTCTACATGCCATCCACCTACAGCGCCATGGGTTTCCTGCTAAGCCTCTGGATGGGCATCGAAGGCACGGTTCACGCCACAGCCGACATCCCCGAGACAATGGCGAACGTCGTAGGGGCCATCAACGAGAACCTCCTCGCGATCATCGATCTTCTCTGCCAGGGCCCCGGCGAAGTCATCATCATGGGGGATAACTTCAGCAGCGATATCCAGTCTCCGCGATTCTTCCGTCAGTGGTCAGCACCCTTCTATCAAGAAGCATTTAAGCGCATCAAGGCGGCCGGAAAGCACAGCGCCGTCCATGTCGATGGTCGATTGCGTGGTCTATTAAAGGAGTTTGCACAAATCGGTGCGGATTGCATCGACGCTGTAACGCCATACCCTGGAGGCGATATCACGCCCAGTGAGTGTCGAGAGGAAGCTGGGCCCGGCCTCATTCTGTCGGGCGGAATTCCACCCGCACTATGGACGGAAGTCCATAGCGATGATGAGTTTCGGAAATCCGTGCTGGATTGGCTGGAGATTCGCAAAACAAGTCCGCGCCTAATTGCCGCAGCCGGTGATCAAGTGCCTCCGGGTGCGCCGGAACATCGCATTGAAATGATGCGGGACATGGTTGAGAAACATGGAATGTATTGAGACTGGCAAACCACTCGCCCGTCTTCATTCCAAGTGCCCGAATCGGGATTCGAAAATGCCGCGGGCAAGACGGGTTTCCTCCTCCGACAAGCCATGATAAGGGGGGAGCAGGCGCATAGGAAAGGCTGGGTCGCGAAGCCAGGCGAACATCTTATCGTAGGCGCCGTCGATGTGGGTTTCGCGAACAGGCTCGATCAGGGAATTCAGGATTTGGTTGATTTCCTTGTGCATCGCCATCAGTTCGGGCATCTTGCGGGTTCTCCCGAGTTCAAAGAACCGATGGGTCAGCTTGGGGAAAAGCAATCCCAGACTACAAAGCAGCGAGCACTCGCCGAACAGGCAGCCGAACGCAAAAGCGTTCTCCAGGAAACAGTGCTGCAAGTCGGGAACGTGAGTCATCAAGTCTGCGACCCGGGCATAGTCGGAGGTGGAGTTTTTCGTTGCCACCAGGTTGGGGACAGCGTCTGCGATGCGGCGATATTCCCTGCCCGTTATGATTCGCCTGGCCCGCGGCAAATTGTAATGGAGGAACTTCGCTTCAGGAAATTCGCCGCCCACCCTCCGGAAAAACTCCAGCATCTCGCCGTCGCTCAGCGCGCCCCAACTGGGAAGGGAGATTTGAAAATGGTGAATCCCCATCTTGTGGGCGAAACTGATGCGGTCAAGAATCTGCCCCATTGATAAGGAAATCACCCCGACCATGGGCGCGAGACCATCGCCCTGCATTTCCTCGCAGAACACACTGACAACGTGCTCGAACTGGCGGTCGGTAACGGCGTAACCCTCCCCGGCAGTCCCCATTAGGTAAAGGTGTTGGTATCCCTGGGCGACGGCAGTCTGGACGTGCTTCCGAAAAACCGCTTCATCCAGCGTGTAATCTGCTTTCCACGGAAGAAGGCAGGCAATCAGTTGAATCTGAGGGAAACGTGTTGCCATGGTATCTCGCAAGGCCGAACGGTCCGGCCGGTTCAGAGTCGGTGTGAGAACTTCGGTTGACGGGCTGTGGTGGCGCTCTATGAAGGCCGAGTGGCGGTCATGGACCGCCGCTACACTAGTCAGCACCATCCCGTCGCCCGCCAGCGGCTTTCCCTCGCCCAATGGCTGCGTAAAACCACCTCGATATCAAAGTACTGCTAGGCGCGGTTCAGGAAAGACGCCGGCATACCAGCACCGCATAACAACTCAGCCGCATTCCCACAGAAAACAGCATTGATGTCATTCCTGGTAAGGCCGGTATCTAATGCGGCGCGGCGGAAGGCATCGATTTCTTCATACATGAAAAAGGTCAACTCCCGGGCTTCTTCGCCATCCACCTCGCGCATGTGCGAATCCCCGGAAACATCCCCGTAGAGCCCTCTGGGTACCAGATTAACGTAGTTTCCGCCCTCACAAATGCGCCGCATACGCATTCGCAAAATTGGCAAATCACTGCCAAAGAGGATGCGCTTGGGGCCCACGGCGCGAATGGCCTGCTGAAAAGCCTCGCTACTGGTGTTGGCGGAAATATCAAAGACAACTTTCTGCGTGTCGGCCAGAACTTCGAACGCGTTGCCGACGTCTTCCGGGCAATAGGCACGCCCCACGTGAGCGATGATGACCCGGACGTTGGGATATTTCTTTTCGATTTCGACGATTTGGGCCAGGTTTAAGGGATCGCGAAGGCGTCCAGGGCGAGGGATATGCAACATCGCAATCCAACCGTGCCTGTCCAACACCTTTAACTGGTGATGCGGCAGGAAATCGTAGATCTGAATATCCTTCTCGGGAATGCGCGGGTCAGAAAGGGTCAAATACACCTTGGCGCCCAGAAAGTTTCCGGTGGTTATACGCTCCTCGAACTCAACCTCGCTCCATTTGGGATTCGCAAAAATCAGGGCGGGTACATGAGATTTCTGCGAACATTCGCGAACATACTCGTTGCCGCCGTGAATATCGTCTCGATGTGACAGTGACATCCCAAAAATCAGAGGAAGTACGTTTTTGCCGGGAAACATGAGGCGGTAGGTTTCCATCAAATCGTCAATCGAATTATCCAAGGCAACCCGGTGCGGCCAGGTCACCGCTCGAACGACTGTTTCCTCCTGCCTGGATTGGAATTTATCAAGCCACACGTGCGTATGGATATCAATGATGTTGGCCGGAAGAAACGGCTGCAACTGCCTCTGGTAGAACTCACGGTCGATCGCTTTAACCTCGAATAGCTCATTCATTTTCTCGTTCATCCTCGTTCTTGAACGTTACAATCTCGGAGGGGAAGAGCACAAGAGTTTTCTGGTTCTGTCCGAGAGCCCGATAATCGCCCCCCCCAGACGGGACTCATCACGATGCAACTGTGCCAGCCTCGCAGGTAACCAAATCAAGTTCATATTGTCCTAAATTTCCCCCGGAAAAAACGATCGCGTTAACCGAATAAAGTTAATTTACTTTACTTGTCAAGCCAGTCATGACAGACTGAAAGCTTCGGAGACTCAATTAACTGCGCAGAGTTAACCAAGAGGACGAGTTCATGGATTTACCTTTGATCATCCGGCAACGCCTGGAACAGTTGGGACACGACCAGCGGGAGTTGGCGGTGGCGACCCAAGTGACGGAATCCTATATTTCCCAATTACTTACGCGAAGGAAAGCGCCGCCAGCCCCCGAGCGAACTGATATCTACGGAAAAATCGAGGAATTCTTGAAGTTCCGCAGCGGCGAACTTACCAAGCTGGCCGAGCTTCAGCGCCGCGAGGAACTCTTGCGCAAACTGGTTGACCCGCCGGCGCCATTGTTCAAAGAAGTGCGCGAACTGGTCCTCTGCAAATGTAATCCGCACCAGCGGACACAGATTGAAACGATTTTCGAGAAGCAGCCTTTCGGTGAACTGGAGCGCATGGTCACCCAGAAGCTTTTGGATGTGGTCAAGGAAGTCGCACGGCAGGAGTTGGAAAGCGAGGGCTGGCTGCGCATGGTGGGCAGGCTTAGCAAACGGACATATGCACAAATGCGCGTCCTCATTCTCGAATTCCTGGACACTGACATCTTCAATATCTCGATTGAGAACTGCGCTTCCTTCCTGGATCCCCTGATTGAATCCTGGGATATTGACCTTGCCACCTTTGGCCTGGAAGTCGTGTTAAACCGAAGGATGGCCCATGGCCACACGAAGAGGTTTGCCTTTGTCGAAAAGCCGCCGGACGCAACCTGCCCCGATGAGCCAGGGCTGAAGGAATTCTTTCAAGACGCTTCCCTCAGTGCTGGCGCTACGCAAGAGGAAATCGAGTTTTTGAAGAGGCTGATCTTCAAGGGGAAGCATCCCACTCCCCTCTTTTACTACCGGGAAATGCAAAACCTTCGGGATCCGCTTCATTTCCACATTCAGGCAGCAGAAGGACCAGGAACCACGGGGCCTGCACATTCTCCGGAGCACGCCGTCCATACCAAGGCCGCTCACCCGCCATCGCGAAGGAATGCTCACTTAGACGACGGGCATTGAATGCACCCGGGGGAAACCGTTCCGGCCACTGCGGCAATAAGCCCGACACGCAGTTTCGCCAGCCCCTTTGCCAGGTGAGCAAATGTGAACAGACCGCAAACGCAGGGTGAGGGATGCTGGTGGAGCACAGTTCGAATTCGTAACGTTGGGAATAAACCGTCAAGGAGATCGCCATGGATATGGTTTGGATCGTTCCATGTTTCATTATTTTGATGTGGATATCTGCAAGTCTTCATGTATTAAGGGAATACGAACGCGCCGTGGTCTTTCGGCTGGGGCGCCTGCAAACTCCGGATAAAGGGCCGGGGCTCATCTTCATATTTTGGCCTATTGATAAGCTCGTCCGGATCTCGCTGCGCACCGTGGCGTGGGACGTTCCACCTCAGGACACCATCACGCGCGATAACATTTCGGTGAAAGTAAACGCCGTCGTTTATTTTCGCGTCATCAGCGCGCAGAAGGCATTGATCGAACTGGAGAATTACCGTTACGCCATTGAGCAGTTGGCGCAAACGACATTGCGCTCAGTGCTGGGCGAGGTGGAACTCGACGACTTGCTTTCCCAGCGGGAGAAGCTGAACGCGCGGCTGCAAGCCATCCTGGATGAACAAACCGAACCGTGGGGCATCAAGGTCGCCAAAGTGGAAGTGAAGCAGGTGGACCTTCCCCAGGACATGCAACGCGCCATTGCCCGCCAGGCGGAGGCCGTGCGCGAACGCCGCGCCAAGATCATCAACGCTGACGGCGAGTACCAGGCTTCGGAAAAACTTGCTGAGGCCGCTGCCATCCTCGCCAGGGAGCCGGTCACCATCACGCTGCGGTACCTTCAAACCTTGGCGGAAATCGGTACGGAAAAGAACACCACGATCGTGTTCCCCATTCCGGTGGAACTGCTCAGCGCATTGTTCCCGAAAACGCTACCGCCGGCGAAGTAGGCAAGGTACCCTCAGGATGGAATCGCGGTCACGGTCGAGTCTGTGTAAAGGTCTTGTATTCTATGGCTTTGGCACAGACTCGACCGCGGGTTCTCGCGCCATCCCAGAATGTGCCCCGCCTCGCACCTGCAAGCGAACACCGCGCGGCGCCCGACGGAGATAATGCGGAATCAGGGGGGAAATTGCTCCCGCCGGGGCTGCCAACGGGAGAAAATACCGGAACAATGTCCCCGAAGCCCACCCAAACAGTAGGTCCCAGCCCCTTCATATTGAGTAGGTTAGGGACACCTCAATCACGGTCTCGGGCAAAATCCGACTTCCTGGCAAGGTCGAATTGGATGTGCCTTTGAAAATCTAGGGTCAAGAGACCAGTAACTGGTGTAGAATAGGTATGTTGAGTTTTTGCGTGATAAGCGTGGTACGACTGGTGTGCACTCCAACCCTCAGCATCTAGACCATAAAGAGGACTGTCACCCATCGTCAACTGTGGTTGAGAGCCACAAATCGTCGTTATGATCCGATCCATAATTCGGGCAATCGGGGCGTCCACGTCCTCGTATCGGTAGAATATCAGAATACGGGCGGCTGATTAGAGCTGTCCGTTAGGGGAGAAACCTTTGTCGCTTGTGCTTCAAAAAGAGGATGAACGGGTCCGCGACCTCATCAGCTTGGGCAAGGAACGCGGTTTTGTCTCTTTTGACGAGGTGAATGACATCCTCCCAACTGAGACACGAACATCAGCGGATATCGATAGCCTGTTCTCCGCATTCGAGCACCATAACGTGCCTGTGTATGAAGACGCGCCGGTGGCGAAGTCCCCACACGGTTTGCTTGGGGACACGGATGGGATTGAATTCGAAGGGCGGGAAGATCATGCTCATGGAGAAGATGCCGAGGTCAATGAGACTGCGCACCTCCTGGACAAGACCAGCGATCCAGTACGGCTGTATCTGCGCGAAATGGGCAGCGTACCGCTTCTAAAACGGGAAGACGAGGTTGCTATCGCCAAGCGCATGGAGCGCGGCCGCGGGGTGGTGCTCAGGACGCTTTCGCGTTCTCCCCTTGTGGTGAAGGAGCTCATCAAGATTGGCAAGGAAATTCGTACCGGCGAGCTTTCGATTCGGGAAGTTGTTCAGTTCGACGAAGAAGAATTGACGGTGGAGAGGATCGAGAAGAAGACCCGCCACACGCTGCGCATCATCCAGAAGGTTGAGAAGCTTTACGCCTTGGGCCTTAAGCAGGGGGCCAAGTTCACCAGCACTCCTAAATCGAGCCATCGTGCTCACGTGCGAGCGCGTTTTCGATTTTCACGGACGTGCGTTGAGATCTCGCGTTTGGTTCGCTCGATTGGATTCCACCCCCTCGAAAAGAAGCGGATGATCGACAAATTGCGGCATACGATGGAGCAGATGGATACGCTCGGTCGCGAGTCCGCGCGGCTTGAGCATCGCGCCAGCGCCAATGGCGGGAAGGCAACAGAAATACGCAAGGATCTGCGTTCGCGACGCACGCAGCTTAAGGAAATCGAGGAAGCGAGCGCAATCGGCCACGGCGCCCTGAAACGTTCGCTCGCCCTGATTCGGCGCGGCGAAGCAGAAGCCGAAAAAGCCAAGAAGGAACTGACCGAAGCCAACCTTCGCCTCGTGGTCTCCATTGCCAAGAAGTACGCCAACCGCGGCTTGGAATTCCTGGACCTGATCCAGGAAGGAAACATTGGCCTGATGCGGGGAGCTGACAAATTCGACTGGCGGCGCGGTTACAAATTCTCCACGTACGCTACCTGGTGGATTCGCCAGGCGGTTTCGCGCGCCATCGCGGATAAAGCGCGCACCATCCGGGTGCCGGTTCACATGTTCGGCGCAATCAATAAGCAGATTCGTACCAGCCGGCAGCTCGTGCAGGAACTGGGCCGCGAACCCACGGCGGAGGAGATCGCCAAGCGCCTCGATGTGGATGTTGAAACGGTGGCCACCACCAAGAAGGTTGCGCAACAGCCCATGTCGTTGGGAACGCCCATTGGCAAGGACGGAGAGTCCGCCTTGGGCGACTTAATCGAAGATAAGGCTTATGTATCCCCCTCCGACGCGGTCATCAACCTTAACCTGAAGGAACAAGTTGCGTCCATGCTGAAGTCACTCACGGCTCGCGAAGAAGCGATCATCCGGATGCGATTCGGCCTGGACAATGACAGTGAGTGCACTCTGGAAGAAGTTGGCAAAACCTTCGCCGTTACTCGCGAGCGCATTCGCCAGATCGAAGCGACGGTGCTGCGAAAGCTCCGCCATCCGTCGCGCTCGGGCCATTTCCGGCTCTTTGTCCAAAACTCTTTGTAGTTCAATCTGGGCCGCGCCGGGGCTCAAAAAATGGTGCATCGCCGGCGATGTAATCTAGAGAAGGGAGCAAAATGAAAAATCTGTTTGTTGGCAACATGAGCTTTCAGACGACCGAAAGCGAATTGACAGCGCTGTTCCAAGGGTTCGGGCAAGTCACGAGGGTCCACGTCGCCATGGATCGCGAAACGGGACGGGCGCGCGGTTTTGCGTTCGTGGAAATGCCCAATGATGAAGAAGCCGCCAAAGCAATTGCCGGTCTTAATGGAAAAGAGGTCGGTGGCCGCGCTCTTAAGGTCAATGAAGCACGCCCCAAGACCGAGCGCAGTGGCGGACCTGGCCCGCGCAGCGGCGGTGGCGGTGGTGGTGGACGTGGCGGACGCGACAGGTTCTCAAACGAAGACTATCGCGAAGCCCCGCGCCAACCGCGCGAACCTCGCTGGTAACACCCCACCCGCTGGTTGGGGTATTGTCAGCTTGCATCCGTAAGAGAAGGAGACCCGATGGCTACCACATTCTTGAAACGTCAGAAAGAAATGAAGAGATTGGAAAAGCAGCGAGAGAAAGCCGAACGCCGCGCCCAGAAGAAGCTCGCCGAACGCACGCAAACCGATACTCCGGCCGGCGAAATTGGTACGGTTGACCCTGACCTCCTGGGGATCGAACTTGGCGCGCCTCCTGAGATTGAGCCGCAAAGCTAATCCCCGGAGGCGTATCGCTGCCCTTTTCTGACCACGGGTTTTTTCTCTTATAACAGCCGCTGTTCCATATTTGCGTCAGGCGCCTGATCACTTTCTCCGTGGTCGGGCCGGCGGTTTTTTCCGCCCTGCGGATTCTGGTGCGCTGAATTCGCAGGCAGCGCACAGATGCCGCTATTGCCCTGGCAAACTCCTTGGCGCTCACTTTCCATTCACAGTTCTTGCATGATTTTCGACAATCCGGCGAAAAGCGTCGCGCACCTTTCGGGAAGGCGCGGGGACCTTGCGCACTTGATAACAGCCACAGGCGTCCACGGTTTTCTTTAGGCTTTCCAGGTAGGCGATGCAGGGTTCGCATCCCTTCAGGTGACGTTCCAGTTCGCGGCAGTTCTTTACCGGAAGCTCGGCATTCAGGAAGTCCGAGAGCATGGCAAAGATATGTTTGCATCGTCGATCAGGCATGGCCTTTGCTCTTCCCTGCCCCGAAATCCTGAACATAACCGGCAAGTGCGTTGCGCACAAAAACCCGCGCCCGGTGAAGCC
>JARLGN010000413.1 GCA_031292775.1 Acidobacteriota bacterium
CGGGGCTTGGAGATGTGGAAAACAAAACCCGTGTTCCACATCTCCACACCCCCGGCGACGACTACGGACAAATGTCGAACAAGGCGTTACACTAACACTCCACTTGGTACAAAAGATCGGTCTGGTCAGGGAGGGCTTGGATTCCAAGCCCCCGCAGCTGTAAATTCGCGTGTCTCGTTGAAGGGACAGAAGAAGAATGCTTCTTAGAGGCAGCAGGGCCTCGAGCGCGTGAGAATCTCACTGGATCACGATGGTTGGTTGATCTCCCGTGCCCCAAGCGTCTGACGGTGGCGTGATAGTGGATGGCAGGGCTCCGCCCTCGGTTGCTCCAGCCGAAACATCAATGGCGAAGCTTACGAAGGTAGTCGCAGCTCCGATCTTGGCACAAGCGCTCGAGCAATTCGTGGTCAATGCAAGATAGTATCGACCAGCCGCAAGAGCGGTGGAACCTTGCTTCCACGGCAAGGTTTGGAAAGCTTTCGAGGGTGCAAAGGTAGTTCCTAGAGCAGGGCCAATATCCACCACGAGATTCCCCTCGTTGTTGAAGATGCCAATGTCATAGTTATTCGCCGTCTTGTCCGCCGTAGTTACATCGTAGGTTATTTTGGTGGTGGTAACGTTGTAAGGCAATAGGAATCCCCAAAGCTTGGTAAGGTTTTGGGCCACAGCTAGAGTGGCTCCGGTACGCTCGCCGCCCGTCGCAAAGAATGGCAGTGTCGCAGCGCCTCCGCCCGTCGCGGAAATTGTGACCGATCCTGGGCTATTTGTAATGCTAATGTTCTGGCCCGCAGTGAGGGTGCTGAGGAACGGAGCTTTGCCGGTCGACCCGATCAGGATCTGCCCGTTGGTAGGTGCAGCCGTCGAAGACAGACTCGTGGAACTCGAAAAGTAGGCGATTCCGTCCGGCGTGCCTGACAAATTGCTGGAAAGCGTAACCGAGCCGCCCAGCGCCACCGAGCCGCCCCCCGACAATCCCGACCCCGCCGTGATGGTGACGGAATTGTTTGCCAGCATGCTGTTCGTAACTCCTCCGTTGGGAATGCTGATCGTGCCGCTCTTGGTAATCGGTCCTCCTGTCAGACCCGCGCCCGTAGCAACGCTAGTGACCGTGCCACTTCCGGCGCCGGGAAAGGTTTGCCCCGAGGCGAAATTCACCAGGCCGTTGCTCGCAATGGAAAGTCCCGTCTCGGTGGGCGAGCCTCCATTCGACCCAAACAGCAGGTTTAACGTGGCGGAGGGACTGGCTGTATCATTTCCCGTCGGCTCCGCCCTCCATTGGAAGTCCTGCGTGACCGCCTTCGAGGTAGTGCTGCTAAACGAGGAGGCTTGCGAATCCAGTGGGTTCGAGTCGTAGCCCTGCTTGGCCGTGGCAGTGCCCGTTGCAGGCAACAACGCCCCCGCCGCTGATACGGTGCTAGTAAATGTGCCGGTCGTTGCCGCCAGTCCACTTGTGAAGGCGGCCGTGCTGCCGTTTAGTCCCCCAGTCAGGGTGCCTCCAGTAAGCTGCAGATAACGCCCATCGGTGTAACTTGTATTCAGACTCAGGGTTCCGCTCGTCGTGATCGGTCCTCCGCTCAGTCCCGTTCCGCTGCCCACGCTAGTTACCGTTCCGCCCGAACTCGGAGCCGAATTGGTGAGCGTAACCGTGCCGCCCAGCGCGACGGTCCCGCCCCCCGACAATCCCGACCCGGCCGTAATGGTGACGGAATTGTTTGCCAGCATGCTGTTCGTAACTCCTCCGTTGGGAATGCTGATCGTGCCACTCTTGGTGATGGGTCCTCCCGTCAGACCCGCGCCCGTAGCGACGCTAGTGACTGTGCCACTTCCGGTGCCGGGGAAGGTTTGCCCCGATGCAAAAGTAAGAATGCCCTGGTTGTTGACGGACACTCCGGTCTCGCTTATATCTCCGCTGACACCGTATAACAGGTTGAGGGTCGCCCCGGTGTTCGATGAGTCATTTCCCGACGGCTCCGCCTGCCATTGAAAGATGTAATTCGCCGGTCCTCCCAGGCTGGTGTTGAACACGGAAGCTTCGAGGTCCAGGGGCTCAGAAATGTAGCCTTGCGAAGCCGTGGCCGTACCGGTTGGAGGCACAACCGCGCCTCCTATAGCCGACAGTGAGCCTCGAATGAGAGCGGTCCCGGATACGTCTAGCGCACCGCCCGGGCTGGTATTACCGATGCCCACCTTGCCGCCCGATTCGAAGATAGCCGAATTTTCAATGTTGCAATTGGTGGTGAACTTGGCGATCTGGTTGACTGTGGCAGTTCCATCGCTGGTGACGTTACAGGATGAGGCCGGCGATACGAGCAGCGGGAGTGAACCCGAAGCCGGCACTATAACCTGTAAGCCGCTCGGCGAACTCCCAGAACCCGGCGGCGCAGTGGTGCCTGGCTGGGCTGGGGAGTTTTGAGTATCTGCAAGGGCAAAGGCCGAGGCCGGTTTACCTCCCAACAGGTCTGTGTCTGCCGCCTTCAGCGCATAAGCAACACTCAAAAACAGAATCTTCGGCTGTTCCGACTGTCCGTCAGGACGGACGCCTAACCAACGTGCCTCGCCCGCGGAAAAGATCTCCAATGGCAGACCGGCGTCATTAGCCGCTCCGAGCAGCGCGCTGTAATGCCCGGCCGAGTCCAGTTGCACGTTCTGTTTTTCCTGCCAGACTGCATCTTGATCATTTTCGTCTTTGTAGAGAGTGAACGTGAGACCAATGTTGCCGGTAAGCGGCTTCCCGGTCTCATCACGCACAGTTCCGTGGATGCGAATCAACCGAGGCACCGTAGCGGTCGAAGCATGCGGGGGCGAAGGCTGTCCATCCACCTGCGCCGATGCAAACGCACCAAGGATCAGACACGCTGTGAAAATGCCTACCGATACGCCACTAAATCTCACAGCAACCTCCTATAAGCTATATCCGGGGAACGGCCAAACGGCGGGCGGAGTGAGGCGATGCCTGACCTGTCAAAACCTATCCCCCTGGGCGCAAAGCAGCCGCGCTTAGTGAGCAGTTCGAGCGCCTCTAGGCGGCCATGGGGGATCAAACTGGCCGTATTCTGGCGCAATTAGATTGCACAATTCATGCACTGAAGCCGCAACAGTTTTCAAAAAGCGTTCGGATCAGGTGCGTGCCTCTAAGGGATTACTTCTTAGTTCCTCTGCTTGCAATTCCCCAGGTGGCTTAGCCGTCCGGATTAGGCAACTTTTGAGAACGCTCCCGGCTCCTAACCAAAAGGAGAATTGACGCGTTGCCAGTTCTGAGATTAGATGTTGGCCGGGATGATTGGCCCTGTGAAGTGCTGATGTCCTGAATCTGCTGGCTTCCCGCGCGGACGCCAGACCACGGGATTAGAACATGACAAATATGAAGACCCTGATCGTCGTGCTGTGTATCACGGCCCTACCGCCTTTCGCTCTCGCTGAGAGCGCGGCGCCACCGCGCATAAGCCCCTCCGATGCCAAGAGCCACATTGGAGAGACAGTAACGGTATGCGGGAAAGTCGTAGACGCCAAGGTTTCCAAGTACGGTATCGGAGGCCACGGCAAACCCATAAACTTCGATATCGATCAGCCGGAACCGAATCCAGTGTTCTACTTCGTAACCTTCGGGTCGCAGACCGGCGGTCCTCAAGAGGCTATTGCCGCCTACCAGGGCAAGCGCGTATGCGTGACCGGAAAGATTTCAACGGTAAGTGACGCGCCATACATCATGGCGGCTGATCGTTCGCAGATTAAGCCTCAAGCGGAAGATAAGTAGTGGGGATGCCTCGTGCTCGAGGTAGAACTGCCGGCCCTGACGCCATGGCGAATTGCGGCCCAGGTTTGCCATGAAGACGAAAGACAGATCACCCAATGATGCGGGGATCAGGATATGAAAAAGAACTTACTCATATTGCTATTATTTTGGGGAGGAAGGGTTGAGTTATCAGCTCAAACCATAGCTCAACAGTTTGTAGCCATCAGTAGCGGGGCGGGGACGGTCTCTGACATGGATCTTAAGGAGCCGACCGGCAGGGGGAGTGTTCTCATCGCGATGCCTGTGCTTCTTTCACCTGATGTCAAAGTTTTGAGTGTTACTGACGATGCACCCGCAGGAGGTAACACGTATAAACAGGTTCCCGGTGCAAATTCGTCCTGCTCGGGGAAGTCTCTTACTATTTGGTACTGTGAGAATTGCAATCCAGGAGTGACCGAGCTCAAATTTCATTTATCAGGTCACGTCAAAGCCAGCATTAATGCTTTTCTTGAAGTTTCAGACCTGGCGCTGTCCTCCGTCTTAGACGGAGCCGGAGCGCAAGTGAGCAATGGGACAGCAGCAAGCGGAGATACGGAGGTTGGGCCTAGTATTACGACGACAGCGCGGGATTTCGTTATTGCTCGTTATTTTTCCACGCCTCCCGGTCCAACCGGAGTAACGCCGGCAACATGGACGTATGCGACTTCTTATGTTTACTTGCGAGACGCAGCACCAGGAACCTATCAACCAACGCTAACCGGGGGGAGGGCTGCGGGTGATTTTTGCATGGGCATAGCAGCCTTTAAGATCGCTGCGCCCGTTCATGCTTCAATACAACGGCAATGATATACGGCCTCACTTCTTTGCTGTGTCTTGGGGTGGCACCAGCGCCGCCGCGCTCTGCTTTTTCGCGGTGTTCAGGGCAGCCAGTTCCTGCAGTACCGTGTCCCGCAATTTCACGTATCCGATGGCGCCACTCATGAAATGACCGTTGACGAAGAAGCTGGGCGTGCCGGTCAATCCGAGCCGCTGGCCTTCCAGGATG
The DNA here is from genome assembly GCA_031292775.1 of Acidobacteriota bacterium. Classification (GTDB taxonomy): domain Bacteria; phylum Acidobacteriota; class Terriglobia; order UBA7540; family UBA7540; genus Bog-366. The sequence goes on from JARLGN010000413.1 coordinate 4,779, forward strand.
TCCTTCTTTATGGTAGCGCTCTGTTCTCCAGAGTCGAGGCACTTGTCGAAATCGGCGGCGTCGAGTTTCAGCGCGCGCGCTTCCTGTTTCAGATCGGACAGTTGAAGTCTCTTGGTCTGAAACAAGGAATCATGAAACTCCCAGAATTTACCTTGCGCGCCAGCGCACCGCGCGCCCTCCGCGGCTTTGGCCGCCAGCGGATGCATGGGCAGAGGAAAGTCTTTGTAGACCAGTGACACCTGATCGCCAAATTGTTCCCGCAGCCGGCCAAGATCGTCGTTCACCTTTTGGCAATAGGGGCACTCATAGTCCGCGAACTCGATGACTTGGACAGGAGCTTTGTCGGAACCAAGCCTCGGATCGTTCCCCACATCGACGTGACCACTCGGCTGGTTGAGCTCAACGACGACCGTATACTCCCCTCGCAGTGAGGTGATGTACGCTTCCCGCGCTTTGTTCATCCGAAGCTGGTGTATCGTATCGATGATTTTAGGCCGCGCCACCTCATAGGTTTCGTCAGTCTGCACGCCCTCGAAGTAAAAACGGAGTTGGTCCTCGGTTGGTTCCTGCACGTTAACCGAAACATGACGCTTCAGTAACTCATCAACGCTTACGCCTTCTTTCTTTGCCTGCATCTCCAGCAACTGGTCGTCGATGAAATGCTCGAGTGCATCCCGCTCGGCGACGTAGTATTTGTATTTGGCCTGAAGCAGTTTGCCTGCTTGCTTTTCCTCCAGCTCTTGGGCGGTTACTTTGCGACCTGCAATCTCGGCTACGACGCTGGAGTTATCCTGGCCAACCGCCGGGATGGAAAAAGTGCCAAGGGCTATTCCCAGCCCAAGCGCGATCATAGTCTGCCTCGTTAACATAGAAGTTCCTCTCTTCGGGATTCTAAAGCCTTTTTAATTCGGGGGGGAGAAATTGTAAGAAACCCGGACACCGAGCTGACCCCGGCGTCCGGGATGTTTGGATTTGGCTCGGCTGAGTTCCAACGAAGCTACTTCTTCAGCCCTGCCTTACCCCTTTATGTCGGAAGCCACTTCTCTTGACTAAAAGTCGTGATCTTCCGGCGTGCAGGAGCAGACACCGCTGCCGCTGCCCAGCAGTTGCGCATAAGTACACAGTTGCCCCAGTGTTCCTAATTCCGACGTGGTGAGGTTAGAGTCCGCAACCTTGGTCTCGGTAACCCCATAGGCGGACTTGGTGAGCGGCTGGACATGGACAGCAAATCCCCGCAGTCCGGCCGTCGGCGTGGGGGAGTCCGCATTACCGGCCGAGTCCGAAATGACCTTGATGACGCCACGGGTCAGCGGCTTGCCCGTCAGCGTGTTCCCGGTCAGGCTGTCGGTCGAGGCCGCGTTGATCCACTGCGAGTCGATACCGTCTGCGGTGACTTCGCAGCTGCAGCACTCCTGCAACTCCTGGCTGTCATCGAAGACGTAGTAGTCTGCCCACAGGTTTGCCCCTGTTCCTACACTGCCATCGTTGATGAACCGCACGGCAGCATTCGGAGCGCCAGAGGTATTCGCATACGAGAAGTAGGTGACAAAGAAGACACTGTTGTCACCAACGTTTTGAGCTAAGGCATTTCCCCCCATCAGGGCGACTGCCAAAATCAGAAACAGCAACAATCCGAGCCTTTTCATGGGTAACATCCTCCTGTTGTTTGTGGCGCCTGGTGCTGGGGGAGGATCAGCTAAGGGCGCTGGCGGAACTCTAACTCTCCCGGAGTTCTTTACAAGTACCCACGTGGCTTAGCCAAAAATGCTAAATCTCGCAGCTACTACTTACGGATTAATTTACCAACTTATGGCGTAGTTCCAACCCCGGAAGCGGCGAGTCAACTTGGTGAGAGGCCCGCTCGATTCCTTGAAGGTTGGAATTTGTAGCCGCACCCATCGTGCAACCATGTTTGTCATTGCTGTGGTTGTCGAAGTTGGATTTGTTCACGTATCTCTCGAGCCTTGTCTCGCATCAGTTTTCCGAGAGCCTCCGGGGTCAGCTCCTCCTTCGGAGGCGTACTTCCGAGGTCGACCGGAAGGGGCAGAACGGCTACCGCTGGAGCAGCCGGAGTAGTCCACGGCGGAGCTGTGACAGCTTTCTCCGGGAGCTGAGTTGGGGGGCTTGCCGGTGTGTCGGCTCGTCGCAGAGACAGTAAGACCTGCGCCGGATCGTGCGGGCTTTGCGACTTACCCACGATGATAAAATCATAGGCAGAGCCGTTGAGCAGTTGCGCCAACACATCATCCGCTCGTCCCGGCCCGGTGTGTTCCACAATGCGCTCAAGGCCACTTCCAGGCGGAACATCGATCACCGCTCCAGTCTTCTCTGCAACCAATGCCAGCACCGCGGCCAGAGTTGAGTTCTCCGTATCAATTGTGAGTTGGCCATCCCGATAAGTGACCAAGGGCGCGTGCTGCGTGGAAACCGTTCGCACTGGGGCCGCGGCAACCACATCGGCCATCGGTAGTAATATTCCGCCGGCAACAACGTTTTGTTTTGCAACCACTGGGTGTGCGACAAGCGGCTCAGACAGCGGTAGTAATGCGGCGCCGCTGGCAAGGGTTTGGCTTCCTACCGCAGGAGGTGCCGCAACCGCACGCTGCAAAGGTAGTAATGCGGCATGGCCGGCGACATTTTGTGTTCCAACCGCAGGAGGTGCGGCAATCGGATCAGCCGGCGGTAGCTTGGCGACGCGGGCTAAATTTTGCTTTCCTAGCGGAGGAGGTGCGGGAATCGCACGCGGCAACGGCGGTAACGCGGTGTTGCTGGCGAGGTTCTGGTTTCCAACTGTAGGAGATGCGGCAACCGGATCGGGCGGCGGTAGCTTGGCGACGCGGGCTAGATTTTGTTTTCCCAGCGGGGGAGGTGCGGGAATCGCGCGTGGCAACGGCGGTAACGCGGTGTTGCTGGCGAGGTTCTGGTTTCCAACTGTAGGAGATGCGGCAACCGGATCGGGCGGCGGTAGCTTGGCGACGCGGGCTAGATTTTGTTTTCCCA
>JARLGN010000414.1 GCA_031292775.1 Acidobacteriota bacterium
CGTGGGAACGTCGCCAACGGCGATCACCAGATCGAGGTTGAAATTCGCATACTTTCGCTGAATCCAGGATCTCTTCTGCGCTTGAGACATAGGATCGGGAAAATGAATGCGATCCATGTGTTCACTGAAAATCAGCGCGCCTCCCGGCAAGCCACCGCGGAGAGTGGCACGAGCGTTTTCGTCAATTGTCTGGTACAGCGGCCAACTGAGGTCTTCCTGCAGAAGAATCAGGACTCGCTTTGGCTCGGTGGTTTGGGCGGGAGTGAGAAAGGCAAAAGAAAGTGAGAAAAATCCAATACAAAGAATTGCAGCAAACCACCCCTGAGGAGGCCCGAAACGGTGGGGATAGTTCAGCCCATTCTTAGCGAGCTGGGGCGAGCGAGGGGTCATGGCGGTCAATGTTGGAAACCTGAAACAATGTGACGCTCGAGGCTAGGCCCTGCTGGGCAAGAAGAGCTTTCCCCTCAACAAAGTACATGGGGCGTTCGAGACGTTCCCGGAGCGAAGGAGTCTCGTAAGCGACAAGCCGGGCGGCAACCGAAACACGTCACTCTCGGTGAAGCATTCCAGCTAAGACTTGACCCCCACTTTAGTCCAAATATCGAGTTTAGGGAAAGAAAAATTTGTGACGTAGGTCACGCGCGGATTCCAGCCTATTTGGGGGTAGGCAATTGGGGGAAAAGGGGTAGTGGTGACGGCTCCGGGCAGGACTAGGACAGAAGATGAAGTTGGCCTGAGGCCCGTCTAGGTCCAAATACCCAAGACTGTTAGTTTTGACAATTCTCGGGACACCCTGAAAAAGCGCATCCTAGCCCGGGTGGACGACTGGGTGCCCGTTTGGCTGAACAGTTCTGTTCAGAAAGTCGAGCACTGGGAATTCGTTGTTCAAGCCGGAAGCCGAGCCGATCCTTGGAACGAACAGATGAGACTCGATTTGTTTTGGCGGGAAATGGCATAGTGGACAACGCAGGCACTGCGTCGGAGTCTGGACTTACGAACGACAACGTGGAGATTAATCGCCAGCATTTATGGCTACAAAGGAGCATTTGATGAAGATAAGCAGGAGACCTCTAACTACGGTGATGCTCGCTACTTTGGCGCTCAGCCTGGGCTTGCTCGCCGGCGCGCAATTTTCTAATGCGCAAGTAACCGCAGTTCCAAAGGATGCGTCTGCACAAGGTCTCAACGACATGAACTCGGGCGCGGTGGCGAATTCACCTGAGCCTGCCTCTGCACTTCCGGCCATGCCGAGCGCCGTAGCAAATTCATCCGAACCTGCCTCCGCAACTCCGGCCATGCCGAGAGCGGCGGCAGCTTCTGACCCCAACTCCGGATTCCACGTGGCGCTCGTTCCCTACTTGTGGATGTCCGGACTGAACGGAACAGTGGGTGCCCGAGGACATGAAACCAGCGTGCATGCCTCCTTTGGCGACGTCGTCTCGAATCTCAATTTCGGGATTATGGCTTTGGCGGACATGCGCTACAACCGCATCGTGATGCCGGTCGACTTCATGTGGATGAAGCTTTCCGACCTGAGAGGACTGCCGTTCGAGGAGGGCACTACCTCGGTTAAAGGGACACTGAACGAGGATATCCTTACGCCCAAAATCGGTTACCGCGTGATAGACAAAGAGAGGTTTAAGATTGACGGGCTAGTGGGATTTCGTTACTGGCATATAGGGACGACCGTGAACTTGCAATCGAACACAGCCAGCGCCAGTTTTTATCAGCCAGCGAATTGGGTAGACGCGGTAGGAGGTGCAAGAATCGAGGCGATGCTCACGCCGAAAGTCATTCTTACCATAGCGGGAGATGCGGGAGGCGGGGGAGCAAACTCGGACTACCAAGTGGGGGCGGGCCTTGGGTTTAAATTGAAGAAGGTAGTCCTGCAGGCCGGATGGCGTTATATGAGCGTGAACTACCGCCCGAGCAACGGCGTGATTAGTGACATAGCAATGAGCGGGCTCATTCTTGGAGTGGTGATTCCGCTGAAGTAGTGAGGACAGGGCAGGCCAATGAACAGCAGAGCTCTTGCTCATGAAGAAAGCAGGATCGGTAGGATTGCTCGACGGGTACTGCTAGCGCTGATCGCAGTCTTTGTTAGCGTGGTGGCGATCCAGAATTTGCCACCATTCCTGCAGGCCGGAGCCAATCCACCGGCAAATGGAGGTGGGCCATTTGGGCCGACAGTGCCGAATATGCAGTCACCTCCAGCTCCTGCACCGAAGGGCATGGCATGGATTCCCGGCGGGGAATTCTCGATGGGCGCGCAGGATCCCCCGGACATGAACATGGTTGGGATGCAAGCCACGAAGGATTCCCGGCCGATCCACAGAGTGTACGTGGATGGTTTTTTCATGGACAAAACGGACGTGACCAACGCACAGTTTGCCGAGTTTGTTAAGGCAACCGGATACATCACGGTTGCGGAAAAAACGCCAACCGCCGAGGACTTCCCCGGCGCTCCGCCAGAAAATCTTTACGCCGGCGGAGTTGTCTTCACTCCGCCGGACCACCCCGTTTCTTTGAATGACCACTTTCAATGGTGGCGGTATGTGAAGGGGGCAAACTGGCGTCATCCAACCGGCCCGAAGAGCTCCATCAAGGGAAAGGAAAATTATCCCGTTGTACAAGTGGCCTACACTGATGCAGAAGCTTACGCGAATTGGGCCCACAAGCGCCTGCCCACGGAGGCGGAATGGGAATTCGCGGCTCGCGGCGGACTTGCCGGAAAACCATATGTCTGGGGTGAGAAGTTCAAACCAAATGGAAAGTGGATGGCGAACATCTACCAGGGACACTTCCCTGTTCAAGATACCGGCAGTGATGGATTCGTAGGACTGGCGCCGGTGGCACAATACGCTCCTAATGGATACGGACTGTATGACATGGCAGGAAATGTGTGGCAATGGACCACGGACTGGTACCGGCCCGACTACTATTCGCAACTAGCAGCGGCTGGAGGGGTGGCGCGGAATCCAACAGGCCCGACCGCTCCATTTGACCCTGCGGAACCTCAGGAAAAGAAGAAAGTCCATCGCGGAGGATCATTCCTTTGCACGGATCAATACTGTTCCCGGTATATGGTAGGAACGCGCGGTAAGGGCGAAATCAGCACCGGAACAAATCACCTTGGATTTCGTTGTGTCTCAATTAATGGAGCTAAGTAAGGAGCGTGGTGGTGGAGAAGAAGCTGAGGCAAATGGAGGAACGGCCCAGGAAGTGAGTCAGGTTCTGGTCTGCTGAGTGGTGAGAAGGTGGATCCCCGGAAATAAATTCGGCAAAGGAGAAAATAGATGATGCACGGAATACGGACAAGAATGGCAATGGTCGGAATGGGACTGGTGTTGGCAATGCTGACGTGCGGTGTGATGCTGGCGCAAGATGTGACAACCAACTCCATGCCTGGAGTAAACTTCGCTAAATATCATACCTACAAATGGATCTCGATCGAGGGAGCGACGTATCCCAATCAGATCGTGGATGCCCAGATCAAGCAATCCATTGACGGCCAGCTTTCGGCAAAAGGCCTGACCAAGACGGACAGCGATAAGGCTGATCTCTATATCGGGTATCAGGTGTCCATTGATTCGGAAAAACAATGGAACGCGTACGGCATGGGAGGCGGGATGCGTTGGGGTGGAGGAATGGCCACCGCACAACAGTCCACCATCAGCACCGGGATGTTGGTTCTCGACATGTACGATCCTTCGAACAAACAACTTGTCTGGACCGGGCGCGCCACCAAGACACTTGATCCCGGCGCGAATCAGCAAAAAAAGCAGAAGAATCTGGACAAGGCCGTGCAGAAGCTGTTGAAGAATTATCCACCCAAGTAGAGCCAGGGCTGGCGAGATCTGGGGAATTTGATGAAAGGACACAAATGAGCAACACGGCACGTCGCATTATCGAAAGCATGCTACTGGCCCTAATCGTATTTGTGGTTGGCGGGACAATTGACCGGCCCGCCAGTGCACAAAGCCCGGAATTGCAGCAACGAGTGGCGGAACTGAAGGAAGCAACAGCCAGCAACAAGCAAGCGCTCATGCAGTACACCTGGGTCGAGCAGGTCAATATCAGCCTCAAAGGCGAATTGAAGAAGCAGGAACACTTTCAGGTGCGCCTGGGGCCAGATGGAAAGCCACAAAAAACCTCGCTTGATCCACCTGCCGATACACAGCCGGAGGGCGGCCGCCTGAAGCGGCACGTCGTTGAAAAGAAGAAGGAAGAGTACA
>JARLGN010000415.1 GCA_031292775.1 Acidobacteriota bacterium
AACCCTCAAGCTCTTCAAGGAAGCCGCACGCTTTGTCACGGATCTCTCCCGGGAAGGGAAGACGATCTTGTTTGTAGGAACGAAGCGCCAGGCCCAGGAAGCCATCGCCGAAGAAGCCGTCCGCTGCGGTATGTACTACGTGAATCATCGTTGGCTGGGCGGACTGCTGACCAATAACGCCACCATCCAGAAGTCCATCACGCGCCTGCGTGAACTGGACGAGATGAGCAAGGACGGGCGCTACGAACTGCTGACCAAGAAGGAAGTGTTGCGCCTTGAACGCGAGCGCAAACATCTGGAACAGAACCTGGCAGGCATCAAAGATATGCCGGGATTGCCAGACGCCATGTTTGTTGTGGACTCCCACAGCGAAGAGATTGCCGTTCAGGAAGCGCGCAAGTTGGGAATCCCCGTGGTGGCCATTGTTGACACCAATTGCGATCCTGACCTGGTTAATCACGTGATCCCCGGAAACGATGATGCGTTGCGCGCCATTCGGCTCTTCACCTCACGCATCGCGGATTCCATACTGGAAGGTCGCCAGGCGGCGGAAGACAAGCGGCTCGAAGAAGAAAAGGTCGCGGCGGAGAGAGCCGCAGAGGAACTCGAACAACAGCGCCTGGCCGCTGCCATTGCCGCGGGTGAATTGCCCCCGCCCGGATTCGAGGGTGTGGAGCAGGCGTTTCCCGTGGAAGGTGAGATTGGCGTATCGCCTACCGTTTTGGCCGCAGAGGAAGTTCTCGACGGCCGTGTGCGTTCCCCCAAACTTAAGCGGAAGCCAGGCGGCGGTGGGGGCGATCTTAAGCCCCGCGGACGTGACGTCCAATAGTCTCCGCGAATTTAGAAACGACCCCTGGAGGTAAACGGGCGCATAGCGCTGCCTGCCTCTTTGTGTCGGGAGGATCAAATTCAGAATGAGTGTCACCCCGGATCAGGTAAAGAAACTTCGCGAAATTAGCGGTGCTCCGATGATGGAGTGCAAGCGCGCTCTCGATGAGGCCCAAGGCGACATGGAGAATGCCTTCACCGTATTGCGCAAACGCGGCCAGGCCACGGCGGCAAAGAAGGCCAGCCGGACGACGTCCGAAGGCGTGGTCGGATCTTATATCCATGCGGGCGGAAAGATCGGCGTCCTGGTGGAAGTCAACTGTGAGTCCGATTTCGTTGCGCGTCACGAAGAGTTTCAGCAATTGGCGCATGATCTGGCGATGCAAATTTGCGCCACCGACCCGCGGTTTATTCGCAAGGAAGATGTCACCGAAGAGGTGCTCCAACGCGAGAAAGAAGTGCTGCGTTCACAGGCGGCGGCCACGGGGAAACCTGAGAATGTCCTGGACCGTATCGTGGAAGGCAAGCTGGGAAAGTTCTACGAGGATAATTGCCTGTACGAGCAGCATTTCATCAAGGACGGCAGTAGCGCCCAGACGGTGCGCGAATTGATTGCCTCCAAGATTACCAAGTTCGGCGAAAATATCAATATCAGCCGGTTTTCGAGATTGAAGGTGGGGGAGACGACAGCGAAGCCCAGCGCTGAACCCGTCCCGCCTGCTTCGGCCTAGCGCATTGCTGAATTGATCTGCCCGCGCAGCCATTCCAACCAGATCGTGAAGGAGTGGGAAGTTTGGCCGCGGAAAGTTTGCGGTCTGTGACTACATGAGCCAACCGGAATTCAAACGCATCCTGCTGAAGTTAAGTGGCGAAGCCCTTATGGGCAAGCAGGGGTTCGGCGTTGACCCGGAAGTTGCCTCGAGGATTGCCGCGGAAGTCACGGAAATCCGGCAGATGGGCGTGCAACTTGCGGTGGTGGTGGGCGGCGGGAATTTCATCCGCGGGGTGGCCGCATCGGCGATGGGGATTGACAGGGTGGTTGCCGATAACATGGGCATGCTGGCTACCGTCATCAATGCCCTTGCCCTGCAGGACGCACTGGAGAAGAAAGGGTCCCCCACGCGCGTGGTTACGGCGATTGAGATGCGCGAGATTGCGGAGCCTTTTATTCGAAGACGCGCGATCCGCCACTTGGAAAAGGACCGTATTGTGGTTTTTGCCGGGGGAACCGGAAACCCCTACTTTTCCACCGACACTGCGGCGGCGCTGCGGGCCATGGAGATAAAAGCCGAGGTTATCCTGAAGGCTACCAAAGTAGACGGCGTTTATGATGCCGACCCGAAGAAGTTTCCCGAAGCGAAGAAATTCGCCGAAATCAGCTACTTGGATGTACTCTCAAAGGGTTTGGCGGTGATGGATACGACGGCAATCTCACTCTGTATGAATAACCAGTTGCCCATCATCGTTTTTAATTTAAACGTGCCGGGCAATCTTAAGCGGGTAATGCTTGGTGAGAAGGTGGGTTCTTTGGTCGCCCCTTAAGGGCCGGGCAGAGAGGCGGGTAAGATGATTAAAGAGACGATGGCACAGGCGAAAACCCGCATGGCCAAGGCCGCAGAGGACTTGCGGATTGAGCTTGCTGCTGTGCGAACCGGCCGCGCTTCAACAGCCTTGTTGGACCATCTGAAGGTAGAGTATTACGGCACCCACACACCACTCAACCAAGTGGCTACAATGGGGGTTCCTGATCCCGGCATGATTACCGTTCAACCCTGGGATGCGAGCTTACTGGGAGCAATTGAGAAAGTTATTCGCTCCTCGGACCTGGGTTTGAATCCTGTGAATGATGGTAAGATTTTGAAAGTGCCCATTCCTCCTCTTAACGAAGAGCGGAGGAGGGAACTGGTCAAGCACCTTCACAAGGCGATGGAGAATCATCGCACCGCCGTCCGCAATATTCGGCGTGATAGTAACGAAGAGCTGAAGAAGCTTCTGAAGGACAAGAAAATCTCCGAGGACGATCAGCGGCGAGGCTTGGACGAGGTTCAGAAGCTGACAGACGATTTTATGGAAAAGCTGGAAAGTCAAGCAAAGAGTAAAGAACACGAAATTATGGAGATGCGCTAAATAACTCAGCATTTCCGGCACTCAAGCCCTTGACAGTTTTCCATTAGTTCTGTTAGATTTGTTAAGATTTGGTGCAAGCCAGATTACACCCATACATGTGTCCGTAAGACGCGGCGCTCAGTGGGAACGTTGAAAGGTTAAGAATGCCAACGTTTAGTCAGATGGTTCGTCTCGGCCGAAAGTCGTCACGCTATAAGACGTCAAGCCCGGCCTTGGAAAGTTGCCCGCAGAAGCGCGGTGTATGTATTCGCGTGTATACGCAGACGCCCAAGAAACCGAATTCGGCGTTGCGCAAGGTCGCACGCGTGCGCTTGACCAATAGTATGGAAGTCACCACTTACATTCCTGGTGTGGGCCACAATCTCCAGGAGCACTCCATTGTGCTGATTCGTGGCGGGCGCGTGAAGGATCTGCCTGGCGTTCGTTATCACGTTATTCGCGGCACCTTGGATTCCGCAGGTGTTGCGGATCGCCGTCAAGGGCGGTCCAAGTATGGCGCCAAGCGGCCCAAAGAAAAGGCTGCATAAGAAATTTCAGGGTCGAGCGACGCTCTGCCCGGGTCGGACACGGTTCGGCCCTACAAGTTGAAAGCTGAGAATCGTAGATGCCACGTAAAGGTACGGTAGCACGTCGAGAAACGAGTCCCGATCCGGTATACGTAAATCCTCTGGTGCAGAAGCTTGTTAACTGCGTCATGATTCAAGGCAAGAAGAGCATTGCTCAAAACATCGTGTACGACGCCTTTGAGTTGATCAAGCAGCGGGCCAATGACGACCCTCTGAAGCTCTTTAAGAAGGCGGTTGATAACGTCAAGCCGGCTTTGGAAGTCAAGTCCCGCCGCGTAGGCGGAGCAAACTACCAGGTGCCGGTCGAAGTTAATCGGAATCGTCAGACCTCCTTGAGTCTCCGATGGATCATCGGTTATGCGCGTGAGCGGGGGGAGAAGTCGATGGTGGAAAGACTCGCCGCGGAGCTGCTTGACGCAGCGAACAATCGCGGTGGCGCCATCAAGAAGCGGGATGATACTCACCGCATGGCCGAAGCCAACAAGGCTTTTGCCCATTACCGCTGGTAATCCTGTTTAATCGGGATGACCTCGAGCAATTCGGGATGTGGAGCCTCCCCGGCCCACTATCCGTCTTGCAGCCGCCTTCGGCGGCCCTGTGGCTCAACTTATTGCGGGGGTTCCGGACCTTGATCCAACGAGATTAAGGTCGGGTCCGAGTTCGTTTGCATTTAGGAATTTATGCCGCGAGAAGTACAACTCGATCACTATCGCAATATCGGCATCATGGCCCATATTGACGCTGGTAAAACGACCACCACGGAGCGCGTCCTCTATTACACCGGCCGGACGCACAAGATGGGCGAGGTCCATGATGGCACTGCCGTTATGGATTGGATGGAACAGGAGCAGGAGCGTGGCATTACCATTACTTCAGCGGCCACCACTTGTTTCTGGAATGACATCCGAATCAACATCATTGATACGCCGGGACACGTGGATTTTACGGCGGAAGTTGAACGGTCGCTCCGGGTGCTTGACGGAGCGATTGCGATTTTAGGGGCTGTTGAAGGCGTTGAGCCACAGACTGAAACGGTCTGGCGCCAGGCCGACAAGTATCGCGTTCCCCGGATCGTCTTTGTCAACAAAATGGACCGTATTGGTGCGGATTTTGATACTTGCGTCAATCAGTTGCGCACCAAATTGCACGCCAACCCCGTTGTGATCCAGTTACCCCTGGGAGCGCAGGACAGTTTTGACGGACTCATTGACTTGGTAGCCATGCATGCCATCGTTTGGAAGGATGAAACGCTGGGTGCGGCATTCGACGTCCTGGAGATTCCGGCTGAGTACGTGGAGAAGGCAAAGCATGCCCGCGAGCAGATGATCGAGGCCCTGGGAGAAGTTGACGACGGGATCATGGAGAAGTATGTCCATGGCGATGCAATCTCCGTGGAAGAATTGCGCGCCGGCATTCGCCGCGCCACGATTGCCATGACGGCATTCCCGGTGGTTTGCGGGTCGGCGTTCAAGAATAAGGGCGTCCAGCCCTTACTGGACTCGGTCGTAGACTACCTGCCTTCCCCCCTGGATGTTCCCCCCGTTGAAGCCTTGGATCCCCGCGACGAAACAAAGAAAATAGAGCGCAAGGCGGACGATAACGAGCCCTTTGCCGGGTTGGTTTTCAAGATCATGACTGATCCCTTTGTGGGGCAATTGGCGTTCTTCCGGGTTTATTCGGGAACCCTCAAGCAGGGCGACTCAGTTTATAATCCGCGCCGCGACCGCAGCGAGCGTGTTTCCCGCCTGCTCCAGATGCACGCCAACAAGCGGGAAGAGATTGCTGAAGTTTACGCGGGTGATATTGCCGCGGCAGTGGGATTGAAGCATGTTTCCACCGGCGACACGATTTGCGATGAGTCGGCCGCGGTAGTTTTGGAAACCATGGACTTCCCCGCTCCCGTTATCGATGTGGCCATCGAACCCAAGACCAAGGCTGACCAGGAAAAACTGGGGAGTGCGCTGGCCAAGCTGACACAGGAAGATCCGACCTTCAAGGTTCACACTGATCCTGATACTGGACAGACCATAATTTCCGGCATGGGCGAGTTACACCTGGAAATCCTGGTAGACCGCATGGTACGTGAGTTTAATGTGGCTGCCAACGTGGGCCGTCCGCAGGTCGCCTATCGCGAGACAATTCTTGGACATGCCGAGGCGGAAGGAAAATATATCCGTCAGACGGGTGGGCGCGGCCAGTTTGGCCACGTTTATGTGCGAGTTGAACCCTTGGCGCATCCCAACCTCGAAGCCATCGCCGAGTTGACCCACAAAAAATCCACCAACAAATACGACGCGGAATTAAACCTGCTCTTCAAGGACGAAATCGTGGGTGGGGTGGTTCCCAAGGAATACATCGGGCCTGTTTATCAGGGCATTCGCGAGGCGATGTCGACAGGCGTCCTGGCCGGCTACGAAATGAACGGAGTTTCGGTGGCGCTTACGGATGGGTCTTATCACGAAGTGGACTCATCGGAAATGGCCTTTAAGATCGCGGGTTCCATGGGTTTTAAAGATGCGGTGCGAAGGGCGAAGCCCGTGCTTCTCGAGCCGGTGATGAAGGTTGAGGTGGTTGTCCCGGAAGAGTCGATGGGGCCTGTGGTCGGTGACCTTACTTCCCGCCGCGCCCGTGTGGAAGGAATGGAGCGCCGCGGTTCCACCCAGATTATTCGCTCTACGGTACCGCTCTCTGAAATGTTCGGGTATGCCACCGATCTGCGCTCGCGCACACAGGGCCGGGCGTCGTATACGATGCACTTCCTCCGATATGAGCAGGCGCCGGCGTCGGTAGCCGAGGAAGTTGTTGCCCGTGCACAAGGCAGGTCGGTGGAGAAGTAAAAGATTTTGATGGTGCTTGGCGGTTGAATCTCTGACGGATGAGGAACTGAGCTATGGCCAAGGAAAAGTTTGATCGTTCAAAGCCGCACATGAACATCGGGACGATCGGTCACATCGATCACGGGAAGACGACGTTGACGGCGGCGATCACGAAGGTATTGGCGAAGGACAACCCGAAGGTAAAGTTCCGGGCG
>JARLGN010000050.1 GCA_031292775.1 Acidobacteriota bacterium
CACCGCCAACCTTGGGCTGGAAAAAACGCGTATAAAGCTTGAGCGTGGATTTGTGAAGACCAACGGCTTTATGCTCACCGATGAACCGGGAGTCTACGCCATCGGCGACATCGTGGCCGCGAGTCCGCTGCTTGCCCACGTAGCTTCCATGGAAGGCATCGTGGCCGTCACTCATGCTGCCGGCAAACACGCCGAACCCATCAACCACCGGCAGATTCCCAACTGCACTTATACTGAGCCGGAAGTGGCCAGCGTGGGCCTTACCGAACGCATGGCGCGGGAGGCCGGGCACAAGGTAAAGGTCGGAAAGTTCCCCTACGCGGCGGTCAGCAAGGCCGCCATCCTGGGAGTGCGCGAAGGCTTTGTGAAAGTGGTCAGCGACGAGAAGTATGGCGAGATTCTCGGAGTGCACATCATCGGGCCGCGCGCCACGGAAACCATCGCCGAAGCGGTAATGGCCCTGCGCCTGGAAGGCACCGTGGACGACATCGCGCATACCATCCACGCCCACCCCACGCTGGCAGAAGGAATGGGCGAGGCCGCGCACGCCGCCGTGGACTGGGCCATACATATCTAAGAACTCGGTGTCAGGTGCCAGGTGCCAGGTGTCAGGCGGGGGGAAACCTGATTTGAGCTTTTGGATACGCTCTTTGGAAACAGGAATGGGAACTGTTGGGTCAGGAACTAGCTTGAATTCTAGTTCTCGAATCTCGAATTTCCACCCTGACACCTGACACCTGGTACCTGACACCTTCTTTTCCTATGCTTTTCCACCTCGAACAATTCGGTATGATCGATTACGCTGCGGCGCTTGCGCTACAGCACGACAGGGTGGCGCAGCGCAAGGCGGGAGCGATTCCCGACACGCTTCTGCTGCTGGAACATCCGCATGTTTACACGCTGGGCCGCAACGCCAAGCCGGAAAACATGCTGGTCTCCGCCGAGTTTCTCGCCTCGCAGGGCGCCGAGATTTTCAAAACCGATCGTGGGGGAGACGTCACCTATCATGGCCCCGGCCAACTGGTGGGATATCCCATCCTTGACCTCACGCAGCACCGGCGCGATATTTCCTGGTACATGCGCTCGCTGGAGGAAGTCTTTATCCGTACTGCGTTCGATTATGGAATCAAAGCCGAACGCATGCCGGGCGCCGCGGGCGTTTGGGTGGGGAACGACAAGCTGACAGCCATGGGGGTGCACCTGTCGCGCTGGGTCACTTCACACGGCTTCGCAATGAACGTCAACACTGACCTGCACTACTTCGAGTGGATTGTTCCCTGCGGCCTGCAAGGCAAAGGGGTGACGTCCCTGGCCAAATTGCTCGGCCACACCGTCAGGATGGAAGAAGTCACGGAACGCGTGGTGGAACACTTTGGAGCGGTGTTTGGGCTGGTGCCGGACCGCGAAGAGGTCAAACACCATTAGACGCGGGAGGCGTTGACCTCCGCCGTCGGCTGCCCTACGATGAATGGGCGGCTCTGGTCAACGAGTGCAGGTTGTGACTGTCGGCACTTGGTAGTTGTCTCCCAGAATTCAATGCCACGGACAACTGACGACGGACCAAGGACAGCTCTTAGTGACCCAATGAACCCATTTCTCAATAACCCGGTGAGGTAGATCATGCCCACAAATGTCGTCATGCCCCAAATGGGGGAAAGTATCGCGGAAGGAACCATCACCAAGTGGATGAAGAAAGTTGGTGAGCGGATCGACCGCGACGAGCCGCTGTTTGAGATTTCCACCGACAAGGTGGACGCGGAGATTCCCTCCCCCGCCGCCGGAATCCTTACCCAGATTCTGGTGAAGGAAAACGAGACGGTGGTGATCAACACGGTGGTGGCCGTCATCGATGGCGAGGGCGCACCCGTGGCGGCTCCCAAGGCGGTAGAGGCACCGGCGCCTACTCCGGCAGCACCAACTCCGGCGCCGCCCGTTGCAAGCACGCCGACGGCCGCTGCAACACCGGCGGCAGAAGAGCAGGAAGGCAGCGAGGGGGAAGACGTCCGCACCTCACCGCTGGTGCGGCGGATCGCCCGAGAGCATAACGTGGATTTGAGCGACGTAAAGGGCTCTGGCCTGGGAGGCCGGGTCAGCAAAAAGGATATTCTGGAATACATTGACCAGCGCCGCGCGACTGCTCCCTCAGCAGCCCCGCAACCTGCCGTTTCCGCGCCCGCTGTGCAGCCGCCGGCCCCTTCCATAACGTTTACGGGAGCCACGCAGATTGTTCCCATGACGCCCATGCGCCAGAAGATCGCCGAGCACATGGTGATGAGCAAGCACACCTCGGCGCACGTTTACACACTGGTGGAAGTTGAAATGACCCGGGTGGTGGCCACACGCGACCAGTACAAAAAGGAATTCGAACAGCGCAATGGCATCAAGCTGACCTATACGCCCTTCTTTGTCCGGGCCTGCGTGGAAGCCATCAAGGAGTTGCCCATCATCAACTCCTCTTTGGACGGCACCAACATCATCTACAAGCGCGATGTGAATATCGGCATTGCCGTGGCGCTGGAAAACGGATTGATTGTGCCCGTCATCAAGAGGGCGGACGAGAAGAATTTCCTCGGCGTTGCGCGCTCCGTGCAGGATCTTGCCGACCGTGCCCGCTCCAAGCGTCTGAGCGTGGAAGACGTGCAGGGCGGGACGTTCACCCTTACCAATCCGGGAAGTTTCGGCGGATTGTTCGGCCTGCCCATTATCAATCAACCGCAAGTAGCGATATTGGGAGTGGGGGCAATTGAAAAGCGTCCGGTGGTTCGCGACGACGCCATTGCCATCCGGCACATGGTCTATCTTTCGGTTTCGTACGATCACCGCGTGATCGATGGCGCAGTGGCGGAACGATTCATGGGGAAGATCAAGGATATTCTGCAAAACTGGGATGAGGCAGTTCTCTGATCGGGTGATCGGGAGAGCGGGTGATCGGGAGAACAAAGAGCATCTGTAAATATGGTTTCAATTCAGCCGATCACCATGCCACCGGGTGATCGGATCTGTTCACCCGATTACCCGATCTCCCGATTTCTGCTTACTGCTTTCTGCCTACTGCCTTCTGCTTTCTGCTTACTGCCTACTGCCTTTTATGGTCCGGCGACGGGCACGCGATCAAGCAGGCCTTCCAGGGCATCGAGGCAGACATTCGGGTCCACTTTTTGGCGTTGGAGAGTGGGCATCAAGAGGGTCAGGTTCAGAGCAAAGAAGCGTTTGCCGTCCTCCTCCTGCCCCAGCACAGCATAATCCACGGCCACGGTTTGAAGAAGCTCCATGGTGCGATTTTTTTCCAGCCGCCACTTCGCCAAGTCCTGCCGAAGAACGTCCTGAAGATAATCCCGGAAATTGCCGGTCTGATTCTGGAAGCGGCCTCCGGTGAAATCGTAAACGGCCAGCAGGTCGGCAGCATCATAGTGGCCTCCGCAGGTCGTTGGGCAGGGTCGATGGGCGATACATTGCCAATTGGTACCCTTGGTGAGCTTGCGAATTTCCAGGCCCTCAAAGGGCAATCCGTCCAGTCCATCGATGCGCCCGATTGGCTTTACGGTATCCTTCCCAAGCTCCACAATGGTGGCCACGGTGCAGCAATGGTCTCCGCCTGAATACTGGCCAACAATGATATCCGGAACTCCATTTCCATTCAGGTCACGAGTGTAGGAGGGGCGTGCGCGTGTCCCGGGGACGGTAAGGCCGTGGCGGCCATTGAAGTCATACAGCATCGACCAGGAATCCTTTGAACCTTCCAGCGTTTCCATTCTGAAAACCGGCTGGTCTGAATGGTCGTAGATGATCACCTTTCCCGGGGCGAAGATTAACGGTGCGGGGGTGGCGCGATACAGGCCGGCCCGATAATCTCCCAGGCGAAAGGATTTGATCCGCTCGTAACCGGCGATGTCAGGTACCTGCCCGCCAATACCCGCAGTGGTCAGGATAAAATCTTCCGCAGAATTCGCAACGTCCTTAAGGTCGGCAGGATTCCACCGGCGCTGGATGGCGATGATGGTAAATAGCACAACACCCGCCAGCGCAATGGAAACGATGTTCTCACCTTTCTGCATATCGTTCTGCCACACCCTGAAGGGTTGAAAGTGGAGCTAAGGCCGCAAACACTTTCTTCAGCTTGAATCGTCTCTATCTTACCTTGTGTTGATGCTGAGCGCGCCCTCAGGTTGTTTCCAAAGAAAGAAATTAGATGCGTTTCTTGAAGCAGGAAGCTCAACCGGCCTCGGCCCCTCCCGGTTCAGGTGCGGCGAAATGAGTCAAGCCGCCAGCAGTCTTCGTCCTCCTGATGGCGCAGGATATAGATGTAGCCGTCGTCCGCCCGAACCTTGAAGCATCGGAAACCCACGCCATACCACTGGTCCAGGACTTCCTTGACCTCGTACTTTGGCTTGTCCGTCTTTCCCACAAAGGCAAAGCGCAATGGACGTTCATCGGCACGATAGCCGGAATAACATTCCACTTTAAGCTCAATATCCATGGGGTTGGAGGAACCGGTTCGCGCCATTTGGAATCCTGCCGGGGAAGAAAGGGCAAAACACCGCACGCTACAGCGGCGGTTTCAGGCCGCCGTCATCCAACAGGAGTGCATTCAAAGAACACGCCTACCCGCCGATGGGCGTCGCAGCTTCGCGCAAGAATTTTGCCGACTCTTCTGGAGGCGTGGGATTGATGTAGAAGCCCGTTCCCCACTCAAACCCGGCCACCTTGGTAAGCTTGGGCATGATTTCCATGTGCCAGTGATAGTAATCCTGGGTGGCTGCCCCAATAGGAGAAGTGTGGACGATGAAGTTATACGCG
>JARLGN010000416.1 GCA_031292775.1 Acidobacteriota bacterium
CAGCGAACACCCGGCACACGGTTTCCGCGTCCGTGTGCGTGGTAAGGAAAAGGATCGCTATACCAAACCAGCGGGGGTCGTTGCGCACCACCCTGCACAACTCAATGCCGTTCAGATGCGGCATCTCCACGTCCAAAATGAGCAAATTAGGTGATGTTCGTTCGAATACCTCCCAGAAGCGAAGGGGTTCATCCAAAGTGATCACATGAATTCGCTTGGGTTCGAGTAAGGCCTTGAGAGTGGCCAGCACCAGAGGATCATCATCCACTACCATGACCTTGGATTCCAAGGCGCTCATTCGGTTGAGCAGTTGCATGACGGCGTCCAGGACCTCCGAGGGCGGAAGCGGTTTCTGAAGGAAGCCTCGCACGCCGCGCCGGGCCACTTCCACGCGGTCGGTTAAGCCATCGCGTGCAGTCAGGACGAGGGTTGGCACCGCAGGATCGCGAGCAGCCAACTCTTCCAGCAAACGCAGACTATCCCGCGCGTCCTGGGGAAACGACAAGTCCAGCAGCACCACGTCCGGCCGGCAGCGTCCAAGGAACTCACGGGCGGCGGACAGTTCATTTGCCACTTCCGTCCGAACCTCCCGGCTGCTGGCTTCTTCCGCCAACTTCTGTGCCAGTTCTTTATCGCTGTCCACAACCAACAATAACGGGCGGCTATCGCCCATGGGCACCGGCGATCCGGCTGGCTGTCCGATCGGTCTACTCTCCAATTCCCGGCGAAGAGCCGCGGCCGTCTCCGAAAGGCACAGTGCTTGTGACTGTTCCAGGGGTGATCCCGCCCGAAAGAACCGCTCAATCTCATGCGCCAGCCGCGAGCCCTCCTTGAAGCCAAACGATCCCACTGACCCGGCCAATTTGTGAGCTTCCTGCTCTGCCTTTTGCCGGAGCTCATTACTGAGCTCACCTTCCAGAAGTGCCGATAAAGCTTGCTCGACCACCTCGACACGCCCCAGCATCGTACCCTTGAATCGAGTCCAAAGCCCGGCCACGGCGGCCAGCGCCTGATCCTGCGCCTGACTCTGCTGTTGGGGCTGGGAACGCAAGGGTAGATTAAGCCGTTCGCTCGCCCGACGGGCTAGTTCCTCCGGATCCAAGGGATGAAAGCAGATCTGTTCGACTCCAAATTTTCTCACCAGGGTCATTTGCAGCTCGGAAGACGCCCCTTCCTCCAGGCAACAGATAACGGGGAGATTAGCCCCCGCCGGGAGCTTGCGCATCTCGGCAAGGAGTTCAAGCGCGGGTGGGTCCGTAACGTGGTGGTCAATTACCAGCAATTGCCAGCCGCCTTGCGCCAGAGCCGCCAGGGCTTCATGGCCGTATTGGGTGGCCGTGACCTCTACACCCTGCAACCGGCGTTCGAGGAACGACACCAGTTCTGGAGAAACGCCTACGGCTAGAATCCGAGTCATCATTTTTCACCTCCCGCCAACAGGCGGGCATCAGCTACGAAAACCAATTGAGGGTCTCCGTTACCTGTCCTGCTAATTTGAGGGGATCAAAAGGTTTCGCCAGAACCCCAGCTACCCCCAGCTCGGCGAACCGCCGGCGATCTGCCGGCTGCAACTTGGCCGTCAAAAGGATGACAGGGATGTGCCGAATTGCAGGATCAGCTTGCAGTTTCTGGAAGGTGGTGGGCCCATCCATTCCGGGCATCATCACGTCCAGCAGGATGGCATCGGGCTGATCAGAGTTAGCTATTACCAATCCCGCAGAACCGGAACTGGCAGTTAACACCTCCCAACCAGCCACCATCTCCAGACTGACCTGGGCCACTTCCCGGATGTCGTCCTCATCATCAACAATCAGAACCTTTCGTGTTGTCATTGGCGTCGCCTCTCTCTCTGTCCAGAAGTCGCCCAGTTGAGCAACCCAATTGCACGTTGCTCAAACTCTTGTGGGGTAAGGCGACTCTTGGTCATAAAAATGGACTCCCCCAGCCGCAACCGCGCTTTCTCTGAATCATCCAACTCCCTCACGGAGTACACTGCCAGGGGTAAATGCTGTAAATGCTTGTGTTGACGGAGTTTTTCCACGACCCCAAAACCGTCGAGTTCAGGCAACATCACGTCAAGCACGAGCAGGTCAGGAATAAATTGCGGGCAGACTTTAGCGGCTTCCCGCCCGGTCCGGGCATGAAACACCACCGCGCCGTGCCGTTCAAAGATCGTCATGAGCACTCGCGCCAGATCGGCGTCATCCTCAACCACCAGGACGCGCGGCCCTTCACCCGGTTTGCCCAAGACAGATCCCAAGGCAAGGAGCAGGGAAGCTTCGTTCACGGGTTTCGCCACCCAACCCGCCAATCCCATGGAGGTTAGATGGACTTCGTCCGGAGCGGTACCGCCAAGGCCGATTACAGGAATGTCCCGCGTAGGGGATTTCTGCTTCCATGAAGCCATGGTTTCCATATCTTCCATGCCAGGCAATGACCAGTCGACCAATATCGCGTCCGGGGACTCGCTGGATGCCATCTTGATGGCTTCCTGCCACGTCGGTGACGCCAATACGGTGTAGCCCCGCTGGTTCAAGACGGCTTGCACGGCACTCAAGATATCCGTTTCTACCGTGCACACCAGCACTTTTCGGGTGCCGGAACCGTCACCCACCAATATTGTTTCGGCCTGCAGAAGGGGAATTGTGAAGGAGAAAGTGCTGCCTTGGCCCAGCGCACTTTCCACCCAAATCCGCCCATCATGCTGTTGCACAATCTTACGGGTGATCGGCAAGCCCAAGCCCGTGCCACCCTTGTCCCTACGGTCAGAAGCGTCAACCTGCTGAAAGCGTTCGAAGATGCTCTCGAGCATGTCCTGGGGAATGCCCCGCCCCTGGTCCTTCACTTGAAACAGAAGCTGATCTGCCCGGGGCGTCGCACTCAGCCAAATGGTCCCGCCCCGAGTTGAAAATTTAATGGCGTTGCTCAGCAGATTAATGAGAGCCTGTATAATCCTGTCTGGATCAACCCAGATCCGCGCCGAGTACGGTGAGACCGATAATGTGACACCGGCCTTATCGGCCAGGTCGCGCACACTATCCACGGATTGAGTCATCAGGTCGGCAGCGTTACACGTTTGTTTCTCCATTTTCATCTTGCCGGAATCCATACGCTCAAGATCCAGGACATCGTTGATAAGGCGCACGAGCCGGTCGGTATTCGTCACTGCGATCTCCAGCATCCGATTTCCCTTTTCGGGCTGGGAGCGGAGCAGCCCCCCCGCCAGTAATCCCAGGGCGCCGCGAATCGAGGTGAGGGGTGTACGCAGTTCGTGGCTTACCACCGAAACCAGCTCATCCTTCATACGTTCGATTCCGCGGCGCGCGGTGATGTCGCGGGCGACCGTCGAAGCACCTGTGACCTCGCCGCTGGCGTTTTTGAGAGGAGAAATGGTGACCGACACATCAACAAGCCCACCGTTTTTCGTAACCCTCACCGTCTCTTGCGGCTCAATTTTCTTACCCTGGTTGAGCTGATTGAGGAAGCCTTCCATTTCCTTCCGACGGTCCGGCGGAGCAAGGCAAAAGACCGATTGCCCTACCACTTCCGCAGTCGTGTAGCCGTATAGTTTTTCTGCCCCGGCGTTCCAACTTCGAATAATCCCCTCAACGCTTGTGCCGAAGATGGCATCATCCGAATATTCGACAATTGAGGCCAGGTAGTCACGTGTCCCTTCAGCGCGTTGGCGCTGCAATCTGGCGCTTAGGATGGGGGCAACGTGATGGGCAATATTCTCCAGAGTTTGCACATCGTCTTTCGTGTAGTCCGTTTCCTTGTTCGCCACCACGAAAAGACCGATGGCCTCCCCATGAAAGAGGATGGGAAGAGCGATATGCCTGCAAACGTGGATGTACCCCTGGGGGGTGCTGGCGGAAAGTTCGTTGGAATAAATGGTCCGTTGTTCCTTGAGGGCGCGAGCCCAACTACTTTCTCCCCAGGTGTTTCGGGGAAATCTTGTGGTTTTTTCCGGCATCTGGCACATGTGCCAGATCTCCCGGGTCATGCTGGGAACCTCAAGTCCCCCATCTTCATCAATGAACCCGAAAAGGCCGAGCGAGCTGTGCAAGTTGTCCAGAATAAGTTTCAATATCTCCTGGTAAATATCGCAGTCGGAAACAGAAAGGAATATCTCCGCGATTCTGGCCTGTGCGGCCAGTCGTGCGGTCGCCCGCTTGCGTTCAGTGATGTCTTCGTATGTTCCCAGTATCCCGATGACTTTGCCTCCCTGGTCATGCAGCGGCAATTTGTTGGTGCGGAGCCACATCAGACTTCCATCCGGTCTGTTTTGTGGTTCGTCGAAGTTGAGCCGGGGCGCCTCGTCTTCCATCACCGACTTGTCATCGGCACGGTAACGTTCTGCCGTTTCTTTCCAGGCAAGCTCATAGTCATTCTTGCCGACGATTTCCGCCGGGTCCTTCAACCCCGCATCAACCGCGAAGGCCTGGTTACAGCCTAAATACGAAATGTCCCGGTTCTTCCAAAAGACGCGTTGGGGAATTGTATCCAAAATGGTTTGAAGCATCTGGCGCGACTGGTACAGTTCCTCTCCCGCCCGCTTGCGCTCGGTGATGTCGTGGCTGAAGGCGAAGGCGTACTCCTTCCCATCGAACTCCAGGTAGTTCGAAGTTACCTCTACCGGGAAGATCTTTCCCCGTTTGGTTTGGTGCTGGGTTTCAAAGGCGATCGAGCCACACGTTTTGATTTTCTCCCAGAATGGCCCCCAAGCTTCCTTGGGGAGGAGCGGATCTATATCCGGGATTGACAGGGAAAGAAGCTCCTCGTGGGAACGTCCTAAAGAGCGGCAGGCAGCCTCGTTGACGCGGATGATGCGGCCTTGCGAGTCCATCCAAAACACACCATCCGAGGCACAATCCAATGAGAATTGCGTCAGCCGAAGTTCCTCGTCCGCCCGCTTGCGCTCGGTGATGTCCTGCACCATGCCGACGGCGCGCACCGGGCGTCCATCCCCGCCCTTAACCAATGAAACCGTCAATAGCCCCCATACCAATCCGCCATCCTTCCGGACAAAGCGTTTTTCGATCTCGTACTTCTCGCGTTTGCCTGCAACCAGATCGGTGAAGAGTGCCCAGTCCAACTCCCGATCATCAGGGTGGGTAAACTCCGTAAAGGCCATGCGGCTCAATTCTTCCATGCTATACCCGAGCATCTGCCGAAGCGCCGGGTTTGACTTGATGGGACGTCCTTGCAGGTCCACCAATGCTACGCCGATCCCGGCATTCTCGAAGGTCGCGCGAAAACGCTCTTCGCTCTCGCGCATTGACTCGTCGGCCCGCTTGCGTGCG
>JARLGN010000417.1 GCA_031292775.1 Acidobacteriota bacterium
GTTAAGAGTCTTGACGCCGAGCCGGTGGCGCGATTGGAATGCCCCACCGAAATGCCTTTCTTCCGTCGCCAGGTAAAGATCGTTTTGGAAAACTGCGGCCGCATCGATCCGGAGAAAATTGAGGATTACATCGCCGCCAGTGGCTATGAGGCGCTGGTCAAAGCACTGACAGAGTTTTCACCGGGCGAAGTGGTGGAGCAGGTTTTGCGCAGCGGCCTACGCGGGCGCGGCGGGGCGGGTTATCCCACCGGACTCAAATGGGGCATGGTGGCAAAAACCGATGCCGATAAGAAGTACGTGGTGTGCAATGCCGACGAAGGCGATCCGGGGGCCTTCATGGATCGCAGCGTGCTCGAAAGTGATCCCCACCGTGTGCTCGAGGGCATGGCAATTGCCGGTTACGCCGTGGATGCCACTCAAGGGTACATTTACGTGCGCGCCGAGTATCCCCTGGCCATTAAGAATTTGAAGACCGCCATCCGCCAGGCAGAGAACCTGGGGTTGCTGGGGAACAACATTTTTGGTACGACGCACAGCTTCCATGTGGAATTACGCCTGGGCGCCGGAGCTTTTGTGTGCGGCGAAGAAACCGCGCTGATCGCATCCATCGAAGGCAAGCGGGGAATGCCGCGGCCGCGGCCGCCGTTTCCTGCTGCTGAGGGGCTTTGGGGCTATCCCACGCTGATCAATAACGTTGAGACGTTTGCCAATATTGCGCCCATCCTGCGAAACGGTGGCGACTGGTTTGCGCGCATCGGGACGGAGAAGAGCAAGGGAACGAAAGTTTTTGCCCTGGCAGGCCGCGTCCAGAATACCGGTCTGATTGAAGTGCCCATGGGCATCACGCTGCGCGAGATTATTTTTGACATCGGCGGCGGAGTTCCTGACGGACGCAACTTCAAGGCAGTACAAACCGGAGGACCCTCCGGCGGCTGCATCCCGGCAGAGTTCCTGGATATGCCGGTGGATTATGAGTCGCTCAAAAAGCTCGGCTCCATCATGGGATCGGGCGGCATGATTGTTATGGATGACACGTCCTGCATGGTGGACGTGGCCAAGTATTTCATGGAGTTCTGCATGTCGGAATCCTGCGGCAAATGCGTTCCTTGCCGTTCTGGAACCTACCAGATGCACGGCCTTCTGGAAAAAATCACGTCAGGGCAGGCGACGGCTCAGGATGTGGTGGTTCTGGAAGAATTGTGCGACCTGGTGAGGAACACCAGCCTCTGTGGTTTGGGACAGTCGTCTCCCAACCCCGTGCTCAGCACCTTGCGGTATTTCCGCAACGAATATCTGGCGCACGTTGAGGAAAAGAAGTGCCCGGCGGGTGTTTGCCAGATTCATGACAGCAAGGAGGTGACAGCTTGAGCCAAGCGGTTCGCGTTATTACTCTGACTATGGATGGGCGCGAGATCAGCGCGCGCGGTGATCAGACCGTTCTGCAGGTGGCACGGGAAAACAATATGTATATTCCCACGCTCTGCCACCTTACGGGACTGGCCCGCGTTGGATCCTGCCGCCTTTGCCTGGTAGAGGTCAAAGGTATCAATAAACTGCTTCCTGCCTGCGTTACCCGGGTCGAGGAAGGCTGGGAAGTTTCGCTGAACAGCGAGCGGCTCAGCAAGTATCGAAAGTCAATTCTGGAACTACTCTTTTCGGAGCGCAATCATGTGTGCGCGGTATGCGTATCCAACGGGCATTGCGAACTGCAGACCCTTGCGCAGACCCTGGGTATGACGCATGTGCACTTTGCTTACCGGTATCCGCGCCTGGCGGTGGATGGGTCGCACGATCGTTTTGTAGTGGACCACAACCGATGCATCCTCTGCACGCGTTGCGTTCGCGTTTGCGACGAAATTGAAGGAGCGCACACGTGGGACCTGTTGGGCCGGGGCGTGAATGCCCAGGTGATTACTGACCTCAATCAGCCCTGGGGAGAGTCGGATACCTGCACAGGGTGTGGTAAGTGCATCAATGTTTGTCCCACCGGGGCGCTGGTAGAAAAAGGCAAGTCGGTGCGGGAAATGACGAAACAACGGCAATTCTTGCCTTATCTGACGTTAATGCGGGAGAGACGCTGGTGAGCAAAGCACGCGTTGCAACTTTATGGCTGGACGGCTGCTCGGGCTGCCACATGTCGCTGTTGGACATGGACGAGCGCTTGTTGGAACTGGCAGGGAAGATCGAAATGGTTTTCAGTCCTCTGGTGGACCAGAAGGAGTTTCCTGAAAACGTGGATGTGGCGCTGGTGGAAGGTGCGGTGAGCAGCGACGAAGACCTGGAGAAGATTCTCAAGGTTCGTGCCCGCTCCAAACTTCTTGTGTCGCTGGGTGATTGCGCGGTGACGGCCAATATACCGTCGATGCGGAACCCCTTTAAGGTTAAGGACGTATTGGACCGGGCGTACATCGAGAACGCTACACTCAACCCGGGAGCGCCGGTGGATGCAGTTCCCACCCTGCGCCCTCAGGCCCGGCCGATCCACGAATTTGTCAACGTGGACGTGTTTGTACCGGGCTGCCCTCCCTCCGCTGATACGATTTACTTTGTGCTGGCGGAAATCCTCGAGGGACGCGTGCCCGATCTGGGTGCGAAGACGCGGTTTGGAGCTTAGGACGGAGAAGGATGGCAAAGCGAAAAGCGATGAGCAAGCAGACACTGGTTATCAATCCCGTGACCCGCATTGAAGGCCACGGTAAGGTCACGATACAACTCGACGAGCAGGGGAAAGTCGCGGATGCGCGCTTTCACGTC
The DNA here is from genome assembly GCA_031292775.1 of Acidobacteriota bacterium. Classification (GTDB taxonomy): domain Bacteria; phylum Acidobacteriota; class Terriglobia; order UBA7540; family UBA7540; genus Bog-366. The sequence goes on from JARLGN010000417.1 coordinate 2,755, forward strand.
ACGCAAATCCGCGGTTTTGAAAAGCTCTGTGAGGGCCGGCCGTTCTATGAAATGCCCTCACTGATGGCGCGGATCTGTGGCATCTGCCCGGTGAGCCATTTGGTCGCCTCGGCGAAAGCGTGCGATGCCATTTTGGCCACGCGCATTCCCACGACTGCGGTCAAGCTACGCACCGTCCTGAATCTGGCGCAGCTCGTGCAATCTCACGCGCTCAGTTTCTTTCATCTTTCTTCCCCGGATTTCCTGCTGGGCATGGATTCCGACCCGGCGCGCCGGAATATTTTTGGTCTGGCAGAAGCACACCCCAAAATGGCGCGCGACGGTGTGCGCCTGCGGCAAATCGGTCAGCAGATTATTGAAAAACTGGCGGGAAAGCGCATCCATCCTGCCTGGGTGGTGGCCGGCGGAGTCAATGAGCCGCTGGCGGTAGAGACTCGCGACCAAATCCTTGCCGTGCTGCCCGAAGCCTTGCAGATTGCTACCGGCGCTCTTGACTGGTTCAAAACGGTGCTGGATCAATTCCGCGAAGAAATCCGGACGTTCGCAAATTTCCCCACGTATTTTCTGGGATTGGTCAGCCCTACCGGGGAGCTTGAACACTACAACGGGTTCTTCCGTGTCGTGGATTCGCGCGGCAACATCGTGGCCGACAAGCTGGATGTCCTCAACTATGCTGACATCATTGGTGAAGCTTGCGAACCCGACAGCTACTTGAAATCTCCTTATTACAAGCCTCGTGGGTATCCTGAGGGCATTTACCGCGTGGGGCCGTTAGCCCGTCTGAACATCGCCGACCGCTGCGGAACACCGCGCGCCGACCAGGAATGGGCCGAGTTTCGCGAACTCGACCGTGGCGCGGTGCTGAGCTCCTTCTATTACCATTATGCCCGCCTCATCGAAATCATTTATGGCATCGAGCGCATGGAGCAGTTGCTCCAGGCGCCGGATATCCTTTCCAAGCACGTCCGCGCTTTCGCCGGCACCAATAATCCGGAGGGCATTGGCGTAACGGAAGCTCCGCGCGGCACCTTGATCCATCACTATAAGGTGGACGACAACGGGTTGATTGTGTGGGCCAATATGATTATCGCCACGGGCCATAACAATCTGGCGCTCAATCGCGGCGTTTTGCAGGTGGCCAAGCACTTCATCAATGGCACCAAAATAGAGGAAGGCATGCTCAACCGCGTGGAAGCTGTGGTGCGTGCTTTTGATCCATGTCTGAGTTGTTCCACCCATGCTTTGGGACAGATGGCACTGCAAGTCCAATTGCTGGCGCCAGATGGAGAGGTTTTGGATGAATTGCGGCGGTAAGCCGCGGATTAACACGAATAAACACGGATCAGCAAAGCAGGTGTAGCGCAGACCTTCAATATAAGTCCCGCCACCCGTTTTAATCCCTGACCGTTCTGAATTGGCACGCTGCATGCATGAAGAGTTGTGAAGGTTTGATTTGGCTGGATCTGTGACTGAAGAAGTCAAGGAGTCGACCGATGATAACGCTGACCTCCCTACCGCTGGCGGAAGCTGATCAGGAATTTCTCGATAAAGTCATTGCCCAACGAGGCGGCCGCCCCGGCGCTCTGTTGGGTATTCTGGGCAAGGCTCAGGATCACCAACCCCGCAAGTTCCTTCCCCGCGAAACACTTGAATACATTGCCGCGAAGACTGACACGCCCCTGGCGCGGATCTTCAGCGTCGTTACGTTCTACGCCCTATTCAACCTTGAGCCCCAGGGAAAAAATACCATTTGTATCTGCCGCGGCACGGCTTGCCACACCCGCGGCTCGCGCGAGTTGCTGGAGAGCTTGATGTTCAAGCTGGGCTTCCACGATCCGGACGACGAGATGGCGGACAAAATTTCGCTCAATACCAATGATGGAAAGTACACGATTCGTACGGTTGCTTGCTTTGGCCAATGCGCTCTTGCTCCGGTGGTCGAGGTGAATCATGAAGTTTACGGCCACATGAATGAGCAGACACTGCAACGCGAGCTGGAGCACCTGGGAAGGGAGACGGCAAAGAAATGACTCGCATCCGGGATTTAAGCACGTTCAGCACCGTTCGAGGCACGGGGATGGCCAAGTTGTTGCCTTTCCGGCCTCGCATTGCCGTGGGGATGGGGACATGCGGCACCGGTAATGGTTCGGAAGGCGTTTATCACGCCTTTGCCGATGCCATCGACAAGCGCGGCTTGGATATCCACCTGGCCCGCGTAGGCTGCTTTGGTTTCTGCGCGCAGGAGCCGCTGGTGAATGTCTGGCTCCCCGGTCGGCCCCTGGTGATTCTCCACCGGGTACAGAGCCAGCACGTCGACGAAATTCTCGATGACGTCATGATGGGTAACATCCCCACGGCCCTGGCCCTTTGCAAGATTGAGGAGTGGGACCATATCACCGCGCAAGTCAAGTATGGGACTGGTTACGCCAACATTCCTTCCTGGCGCGACATCCCCTTTTTCAAGGGCCAGAAGAAGATCGTCTTGCGCAATTGCGGGCTCATTAATCCTGACGATGTGGAAGAGTACATCGCCGTGGGCGGCTATCAGTCGCTTTACAATGTGCTCATTGATAACCGGCCGGACGTAGTCATTGAGCAGATCAAAGCCGCCAAACTGCGCGGGCGCGGCGGCGCCGGGTTCTCCACCGGCCAAAAATGGGATTTCCTGCGCAAGGCCGTGGCGGAAAAAAAGTTCATCATCTGCAACGCTGATGAAGGCGATCCCGGCGCGTACATGAACCGGAACGAAATTGAGAGCGACCCGCATTCACTCTTGGAAGGAATGCTGATCGCCGGCTTCCTGACCGGCGCCACCATGGGCATCATTTACGTGCGTGCCGAGTATCCGCTGGCTGTACATCGCCTTGAACGCGCCATCGAACAGGCCAAGGAATACGGACTGCTGGGCGAAGACATCCTCGGCCGCGGATTCAATTTCAACATTGAACTGGTGGAAGGCGCCGGGGCTTTTGTTTGCGGTGAAGAGACTGCGCTGATCAACTCGCTGGAAGGCTTTGCCGGGCGACCCCGGCCGCGGCCGCCATTTCCCGCGCAGAAAGGCTTGTGGGGATTTCCTACCAACATCAATAACGTCGAGACCTGGTACAACGTGGCTCCCATCATTGCCAGGGGGCCGGCATGGTTCACGGAAACCGGCAGCGCCAAGAGTCCGGGCACCAAGGTCTTTTCGCTGGTCGGCAAGGTGCACAACACCGGACTGGTGGAGATGCCGCTGGGCACTCCGCTCAAGACGTTTGTGTATGACATCGGCGAGGGCGGCGTGGGCGGACGCGCGATCAAGTCGGTGCAAACCGGCGGGCCGTCGGGAGGATGCATTCCGCACGAGATGTTCGACACGCCGGTGGACTACGAGAGCCTGGCACAGTTGGGCTCGATCATGGGCTCGGGCGGCATGGTGGTGATGGACGAAGACAACTGCATGGTCGACGTCGCCCGCTACTTCATTGAGTTCACCAACTCCGAGTCGTGCGGCAAGTGTGTGCCCTGCCGCGTGGGGCTGGACAAATCGCTGCGCATCCTGAACCGCATCACCTCGGGCGCAGGACGCATGCAGCACATGGAGACACTGGAGGAGCTGAGCCGCTATATCCGTGACAGCTCTCTGTGCGGGCTGGGACAGTCGGCGCCGAATCCGGTGGTCAGCACTCTGAAGTCGTTCGCGGAGGAGTACCGGGCGCACATTGAAGATCACAAATGCCCGGCTGGCGTGTGTGGCGTGCAGCCCGTGGGAGAAACCGCATGAGGCCTGCCACGACGAATGTCAAAACGCTGAAGATCGATGGCCGCGACCTGAGCGGACGCCAGGAAGAAACCATTCTCGAAGTTGCCCGCCAGAATGGAATCTTCATCCCGCGCCTGTGCGAGATGGAGGGGCTCACCGACGTGGGCGCCTGCCGCATGTGCCTGGTCGAAATCAAAGGACAGAACCGGCTTCTCCCGGCCTGCGTCACCGCGGTCGAAGAGGGCATGGAAGTCACCACCGATTCCGAGCGGCTGCAGAACTATCGCCGCATGATCCTGGAGTTGCTCTTCACCGAACGCAATCACGTGTGCTCGGTCTGCGTTTCGAATGGACATTGCGAGATGCAGATGCTGGCACAGCGCCTTGGCATCACGCACGTGCACTTCCCGTATCGCTATCCCAAGGAAGAGGTGGACGCATCCCATGACCGTTTTGTAATCGACCACAACCGCTGCATCCTGTGTACGCGCTGCGTGCGGGTGTGCGACGAGATCGAGGGGGCGCACACCTGGGACATCACGGGACGCGGCATTGACGCGCAAGTCATCACCGACTTGAACGAACCATGGGGATCGTCGGAAACCTGCACCGGCTGCGGCAAGTGCGTACATGTTTGTCCTACAGGAGCATTGTTTGAAAAAGGGCGGTCGGTCGCCGAAATGCTGAAGCGGCGGCAGTTCCTGCCTTATCTGACCATGATGCGGGAAGAAAACGAATGAGTGAGTCGATGAGTGATTCAAATGAGTAAGAAACGCATGGCTACCGTTTGGCTCGATGGCTGTTCCGGCTGCCACATGTCATTTCTCGACATGGACGAACGGCTGCTCACCGTGGCCGGCTTGGCCGACCTGGTGTACAGCCCGCTGGTGGATGCCAAAGAATTTCCCGGGGGCGTTGACGTCGGGCTGGTGGAAGGCGCCGTGAGCAGCGAAGAAGATCTGCACAAGATCAAGCTGGTTCGCGAGCGCACCACGACGCTGGTCTCGCTCGGCGACTGTGCCGTAACGGCCAATGTCCCCGGAATGCGCAATCCGTTTGGAACCAAGGCTGTCTACGACCGCGGCTATCGCGATAACGTGACCTTTGATCCCGGCATCCCGAATCAGGTCGTTCCCGCGCTGCTGCCGAACTCGCGTCCGGTGCA
>JARLGN010000012.1 GCA_031292775.1 Acidobacteriota bacterium
AACAACCTCGGCCTTCATGCGGTACTCGCGCACCGCCATTTCGACTTGCCGGACTTTCAAAGCCACATCAGTAATTAGAAACGGCGGCGATTTCTCGTCATCGAGGCGCAGAACCGTAATTCCCGACTCCGTTTGCAAATTCGCTTCCCGCTTCGTTTTTACCAGCACCAGCGGAACCACCGTCAGCGAACCCGCCGTCCGCGGGACGATTTCCAGAATCACGTTGTCCACGCGACCTTCGCTGGCGCGGCGGGTGGCAAAGGTGGTGATCTGGAGCAAGGCGTCAGGGCGGTCAATGCGCGTATGAACAATGGGTACGCCTGGAGCCTCCAGACGCTGCATGCCCACCTGATCGGGTTCCATCCCCAGAAGCGAAAATTCCACGATCTGCGGGAAATACTGCGCGCCAGCAGGACGACCCGGGTTCCAGTAGCGCAGGTCACCGTGCTCACCCACCAGGCTCTTATACGGATCATCCGGGAAGCAGTAGATAGTCTGCCAGGAAAGTGGAGAGTATCGAAAGTCAATCGCAGCGCCGGGCGCTTCGTGAAGCGAGATGGAAGATTGATCCTCCGCCGAGGTTTCAGTCGCGCTTGTGGTCCCCGCAAGAACCGGCGAGGAGCGTACCATGGCCGCCGATCCAAGTCCCAATCCAGCATCACGAAGAAATTTGCGCCGGGTGGATTCGATCATTGTGCCTTCTCCTGTGGTTGAGGTTCGATTCCGTCAGCAGGTGGTTGAGGAAACCCCGGTGATGGTCATTGTGAGGCGAGTGCGGAAAACGACAATTCCCTTTCAAGACCTAGCAGTGGCACGACGAAGCGCGGACTTGCAACCAGATCCGCGCGATGTTGCCAAGACTGTAATAACAACGGCCCTTCATTACCCTCCGCGGATTTTGCCCTGCGCTGCTTTCGAAACAGATTTGGAACCTGACGCGGATTTGGACGGAGCTTATCCAAGCACCTTTTCAAGGGCTGACTCGATGCGCTCCAAGGCCTGATCTACCTGCTTCATATGCTCCTCCGCGGATGGAAGAGAGCTGGCCTCACCGAATCCCGCAAGGTTGGCTCGAATTGCATTCAGCCCATTCGAGGTGGCGTGGGCAAGCGAATTGAGAGCGTCCTGCCGGATCTTCTCCTTGAACCGCCAATCGAGCGCGCGGAACTTCCACACTTGCCGCCGCCAAAACGCCAACAATGCGATCAGCACGAGTGGCAACGGCGCGACGAACACTTGCACCCAAGGCGGAGACTTGTGCGCGTAAATCGCCGCGAAGCTGCCAACAATAAGCACCAACATCAGGAAGCCGATAATAGGAAGCCACCGCGTTCGGCGCGGCGCGGCAGCCACCTGGCCCACTGCATCGGTGGCCGCAACGGACACATCACCGATAGCTGAAAGCGTAGCCTGCGACTCTGGCCGCTTCGATTCCCGATGAGCCCCATCCCCCCCAGAGGAGGTTTTGGTAGATTCATTCATAGCTGGATTCCTCCCAAGCCGGCCAGAGTCCATCACAGAGTTCCGCACAATTCTATGACAACGGCTCTCTGGAGCAGCGGTCTCCTGCCGCCGCTATAGTACCAGTTGTCACGTTGACGCGACCCGCCTTAATTGCGGCGCGAGGAATCTCTCTTCAGGTTTGCCGCCAGCTCGTTGATATCCCTTTTATCACTTTCCGTGATCGCCGTCATTTCTCCACTCCGCATGGCAGCGGCGGCAATTTGCACCAGATCGGCCGTCTTCGCGACAACTTCCGGGGCAAGCCGCAAATTGTCTTCACCAGCTTCATCCAGTTCTTCCGAGGCGGAGAGTTCCTGCCACTCATGTTGATTGTAAATGCAGCCCGGATCTCCCGCCTGGATGTCACCCGTATAAGCCAGCGCGCGCGCCCGGCAGCCACCGCAGTAGGAGCGATAGGTACAGACACCGCAGTGGTCACCGCGATCTTCACGGTCTGAAAGGGTATCAAACAGTTCGTTGTTCCAGATGTCGTGGAAGCTATTCTTGCGAACATCCCCGACCTTGATGTCAGCGATATAAACACACGGCGTGATGATGCCGTTAGGCTGGATGGCGCAGTAGCAGCGCCCGGTGCCGCAACCTCCAATGTAGCGGGAGAGCACCATGGTCTTCTTTCCAGGCCCACGGCCCGCGTGTCCGGTGGCAAACAATCCCTCCTCCGGACCATAGGCGATGCAGGCGCGGCCAAACTGCGGCGCCGTGGAAACAATAGTGATCTTGCCCTCGGTCAGGTGCTCCTGAAGCCGGCGCAGCAACAGTTCGCGTTGCCCCGGAGTCAAATCCTCCTGCATGATTTCTTTGCCACGCCCTACCGGAATGAAATTGAAATGCGAAAACGTTTTGCAGCCCAGGTCCAAAGCGAACTTTATGGTGTCGTCAACTTTGTAGGCAGTATGCCGCGTGAAGCATGTCGCCATTCCCGTTTTGATACCCGACGCGACAGAATTGCGAATTCCCTGCACTGTTCTTTCCCAGCACTTGGGCTGGCCGCGAAAAGCGTCATGAACATCCGGGTCGATACTGTCCAGGCTTACTTCGATATACTTAACATTGGCAGCCTTCAGCCGCGCGCACATTTCCGGCGTCAGAAGCGTACCGTTGGTCGCCAGTGTTACATGGATGCCACGCAGGCGGCAGCGCTCCAACACCTTCCACAAATCCGGAGCCACCAGCGGTTCGCCCCCGGCAAAAGCGACGAAGGGCACAAACTCCTCCCCCATCTGGTCAATGAGGTTAAGCTTCTCATCCGTGGTAAGCTCGTCGGCATCGGGTCGTTTGTGCGCATTCTGGTAGCAATGCTGACAGGTTAAGTTGCACGCCTGGGTGATGTTCCAAACCGGAAACATCGGCGCGGCGTAACGCTGGGGAACGGTCAAACCGTAAGCCGCAATGCTTTTGGCCGTCAGCGTCAGAGCAGTCACCGTGGGAGGGTGGTGAAAGAGACGCTGCTTCATGGTTTCCTTGTCAAGCTTCGCCTTCCAAAGTCCCAAATCGATGATCCGGTTCGGAACGCTCCACTTCAGGCGTTTCCAGAAATCCGCATGGGGATTGTCGTAATTCTCGCATAACCGCATGAAAAAGCACTTACCATCCGAATCACGCTGGGTCATCCAACCAAGGACTTTCCGCGTGACGGAATTCGCCAAAATGTCTTCTAAAATGTGGTGGGATTCTGGTAGTGGTGCGGTGAGGCGCTCAACCTGCGGGCGCGAATGAGTCATAATCCTGCTGCTTGATTTGCCAAGGTACATTTTATACCCTCTCCGGAGGTATGCGGTGGGTAAACCACTTTGAAGAGATGAGCCGCCGCTGCATAAGGTTTCCTGAAGGGCACAAAACCAGTCGGAAGACCGGGCCTTGCTAGATTTCCTCCCTGCGGGCGGTCAGATCAGATCTTCGCAACGTTCTGTGCCCTCATGACTTTCCACTTCTTACCAAATCGGAATTGCTAAGCATTTTTGTTGCCTATGATCCATAGCGTCGTAAACATTGCCCATAGGCAGATTTTAAAGAGTCAACTTGGCTGAAATTACAAAAAGCGCTCTCCATCCTCGCAACGTCAAATCGCCCATGCGGAGAAACTCGCTACCAGACAGAAAGGCGCGGTGAATTTCACCCTATAATGTCCCCCTCCGATAGGACAATTTGCACTACCCCACGACAGCCTGCGTGAACTTCTGAAGAAGTACGACCGGGGGAGCAGTAAAGTCAATCTGTCGCCCGGTGCGCGGGTTTTCGCGGTGCGTAATCCCCACCTTACCTGCTGACCTTCAATACCCACGCCGGCTGCGGCAGCAACTCCTCCGGCAGAGCAGGAAGCTCGATCGATATCCCACCCTTTTGCGCCTTAAACTTCAGCGGCCCCGCAGACCCCAGCAGCGTAACCGACTTCGCACCGGTCACGTCCTTGAGGTAGAAGTTCCGGCCCGGCCAGCGCGGCAGAATCACGAACAGGTCGCTACCCTTCATGGTGAAGAACGCTTCAATACTTGCCTTGCCGGCCTCAGGCTTCCCCACCAGTTTCGTCACATCGTAGGGGGTCCTATACTCCTTGTTGTAATCGACCTTGGGAACCTCGCCGGCACTCCATTGCCGCGTGGCTTTCCAGGGATTTGTGCCATAGATCGCTTCGCCGTTCACCTTCAGCCAGTCGCCGATTTGCAGGAGGCGCTCTTCCATCACCACAGGGATGGTGCCGTCGGCCTCGGGTCCGATGTCAAGCAGCAGGTTGCCGCCGCGGCTCACCAGGTCCACCAGCATGATGACGAGTTCGCGGCCGGTGTGGTAGTTCTCCAGACGCTCCGCGCGGTTATACCCGTAGCTGAAGCCCATACCGCGGCTCTCCTCCCACGGATGATCCATGCCGGTCATCCCGGGAGTGTATTCCGTGGTCCAATAGCCGCCATGTTTGTGGCGAGTGTCCTTACCCCAACGGTCGTTGATGACCACGTCGTCCTTCACCGGAGACTCATTGAACAGCCAGGCGAGCAGTTCCGGACTGCGCCACTCCGCCGAGGTTAGGTCCCACTCGCCGTCGGTGAAGATGATGGTAGGCTTGTAGCGGGTGACGAGGTCTTTGAACTGCGGGAACATGTGCTCGCGGATGTAGCGCGGCTTGTCCGACAGCCAAAGTGGGTTGTACCACTCGTAGAGCGAATAGTAGTACCCCATGCGCAAACCCTTGCGCCGGACCGAGTCGGAAAGGTCGCCCAACAGATCGCGCTTGGGACCCGTTTCGACCGCGTTCCAGGGACGCCCCCATGTGGCAGATGCCTCCTTGCTGGGCCATAACGCAAATCCCTCATGATGCTTCGAGGTCAACACAACATACTTCGCGCCCGACCGCGCAAAGACATCGGCCCAGTGATCCGGGTCGAACAATTGGGCCTGAAACTGAGCCGCGTAGCTCTGATAGGGGAAATCCGCTCCATACACCTTCTGGTGATAGGCCCAGGTTTCTGTCTGGATGGGACCCGCTTTGGGGTCATCCCTGCCCCGCGTCATGTTGTTCCAATACCACTCAGCGTAAGCAAGCTGTCCCGGAATCACCGGAGCGTAGGCCGGTACCGAGTATGTGCCCCAGTGAATGAAGATGCCGAACTTGGCGTCCATGAACCAGGCCGGCGTGGGACGCTTGTCAATCGAGTCCCAAGTAGGTTGGTAGGTTTGGGCGCTGAGGCTGCTGGCGAATAGAAGGATGATCAGAGACAGTTTCTTCATGTGTGGTTTCAATCCATTCTTGAATTTGAACTGCAATTGAAGCTGCAGAAAGTAGAGTTTTCTGCACCTGTTGCGTCCCCAAGAAAGCTGCGGGTATTGACAACGCTTTAATCCCCGTAGGGGATACATTCAATAGCCGGGGGCATCGCCCTCGGAAAGCGTACCACCACAACGCCCGCCCCTGAAAGGGTCGAATCAGGGTAATGGCCGGAAATTCCTGGGTTATGAAGCAAGGGTAATTCGACCCCTTCAGGGTCGGCGGTTGAACGTCCAGTGTTCCGGGGGCGTTGCCCCCGGCTATTTAATTGCGCCCTTGCAGGGCTGCGTTCAGGATGACGCATTGGACAGTTTTCCCGCAACCTACAAAACCGGGATTTCCGGTTGCAACATTAACCCTACGCCAAGAACATACGCCTGTCGTCGCGCGTCAAATTCCGGTTGGCACGAAGCGGCCGGAGGGCCGTGTTTGGGGTCGGTTGCCGTTGCACCAAACTGAACCTCCACCCCGACCCCGCTTTCCGGCGCAGGCGCGGCGTTTCAAACCACTCGCCCGCATTTCTCACCGTGGCTTCGGGAGGACAGTGTCTCCGACCCGCCGTAATGCGGCTTTTCCGATTCCTATGTGTTCCGCCTTATTTAGCAAACAATATGTGCATGCCCGTGGTGAAAAAACCGTGTTAACTCTCTTCGTTTCAATAACTCATCCGGAAAATAGGACAAGTCCTTTGTTTTCATAAACTCATTGGGAGCATTTTTTTTGCCCCTTTGTTTTCAACATACTATTGGGAGCAACCTTCATTTTTAACATCTTTTTTTTCGTCGTCCCTTATTTTCAATAACTTATTGGGAGCACTTTTGGGGGCCCTTTGTTATCAATCGATTATGGGTAACGATTTTCATGTTTGAGCTCGTTTGGTATCCGGACGCCACCGGTTGATTCCACGGACAAATTGACATTGTCCCGGTCCTACCTGCGACCCCGCGTAGCGATCTTTGGTTCCGCGCCTGACGCTGCTCGCTCCCCCGCCGCAAGACCCTGCCCGCCTCCCGCCACCGAAAATCCGTCACGGCTCTCGTTGGGCGGGCCGTGCCTCTGCCTCCCCTGAGTGCGCAATTCCACCCGGGAACAGTCCTCCCTTTTATACCCCTGCATTGTGGCGGCCATAGCCTAGAAAGATTTCGTGGCCATTCCTGCCGGTAGGAATAATCGTCTTGAATTCTCCTCGCCGCGCGCGCATTTCCCACCCGACGCCCCGGTGGATGTAAGAGCGCAGCGCGGCGGAGCCGCAACCAAATCATCGTGGATGGACGAAGAGACCCCTCACCCGCCCCGATGCATCGGGACACCCTCTCCCCTCGGCAAGGGCAGTTCAACTACCTACCTTCTCCGAGGGGAGAAGGTGCTGAGGTACGAAGCGGATGAGGGGTCTCTTCTCTCGACCTTCCACTTTCAACAAGGACACAAAAATGTTTTCCAAAAAAAAGAATTTACGGTATTGCAATGCAGGCCACCGCCTTTGAGGCCTGCGGTTTTTCCCCGGATTCCACTCCCCAACCCAGCGGCAGGCGTGCACCTTTGGGATTTGTAGTTCTGGCAAAGGAAGAGCCGCGGGCCCCAAGATCATGGGTCTGCGCTACGTAACGCGTTCGATCGTGGGGCTTGACTATGAGCTCTTATTGTGCTACATTGTAGCCCAACAGGAGAGTGCATGATGCGAGAGAATTCAATCGTCCGCGCCAGGATCAACGAACAGATCAAAGACGAAGCCGCTGCGGTGCTGGGAGCGATGGGGCTCACTGTGTCCGACGCCTTCCGCATGATGATGATGCGGATTGCGACGGAAAGGGCGCTACCGTTCGAGCCTCTTGTCCCCAATGCCAAAACCGTTGCGGCGATGAAGGCCGCGCGCCGCGGCGAACTCGCCACGGCGGGAAAACCGGGCAAGCTGCTCGCGAGGCTGAATGCGGACGATTAAGAGCTTATCCGTAAATAGATATCGTCTGGCGCCAACAGATCATGGCCGCAGCCAAGGCCAACAGCGCGACGTAGGCTGCTTCGGTTTTTTCAAAACTCACTAACAGCTTGCGAAAGCGGTTGA
>JARLGN010000051.1 GCA_031292775.1 Acidobacteriota bacterium
ACGCGATGGCCGCTATCATCAAAAGTGCAACGAACAGACGTGAACGCATAAACATCCCTCCATGTTTTCCAAACTTTCTAATTGGCCTGCTGGTTCGCCTCTCAAGGTACTCCAATTTGGGCTTCGCAGGCTGCGAAAAAACTCATGAGCGCTGCGATTCAAAGCACTAGCCTGAATTTCTCGCCACGGTTTGGAAGGGGGGAGCTCCACAGGCTCCGGAAGAACGTGCTGGTGCTGTGCAGATCAGCACCACTCCGGTTCAGACCGCCCCCGGTTCAGCACCACCCCGTCGCTCAACGCGCCACCCCTCCTCATCTGAGGAGGGGAGCCATTAAAAACTCCCCTCCTGATTAAGGAGGGGTGGCGCGCCGAGCGACGGGGTGGTTACCCGCAGCATGGCGGTTAGCCGCCGTGAGGCATTTTTCCGCAGCTTGTTCGGCCCCGCACTTCCGGCGGCGTCCAAATGTGGTGAAAAGTTCGGGTTAAGGCATCAACATCTCAGAGTCTGCCCACGTAGCTCATCAGGCATACCGGCAAATTAAAAAAGGCACACCAATTTCTGCCGAAGCTCACATATCTGAAATTTGCCCAAAGAAACGGACGCGGCATTATTACTTAACCATTTATTTATTTGCTATTAAATTGGAACATCTCTTGAAAAACACTTGACAAATAAGTTGCGCTATTTATAATCCGTGCAGTTCCAAGATAGTTTTATTAAATTGTGGACTGGGTTGGCACAGCCAGCTAGTTTGCTCCAGTCCAAAAGGAGCTTTTCCGATGACAGCGAAGTTTGTGGCACGTGTTGCCTTGTTTGCTCTTCTTACGGGAGCAGTGGCGACGGTCCCGGCCTTGGCCGGCTCCGCAGTAATTGGCTCAGTGGCTGGCAGCATGAATGCAAGTATTGGTGGCCAGTCGCTTTTGCCTAACACAACTATTTTTAGCGGGGATAGCCTGCAGGTCAAAGACGGCGTTGCCGTCATCGCGGTTGGCAAAGATAGCCGCATGATTTTTGGCCGCGACACGGTTGCCTCGTTCTTGCGGGACTCGGAAGAAGTAACTGTCCTGCTCAGCCAAGGCGATGTTTCCATGCTCCACTCCACCAACGGAACTCCCGTCCGCGTGAAGGCCGGCGAAATTTCCATCACCCCGGCGTCGGGCTTCAAAACCCTTGGTGAAGTTGCCATGCTGAATGGCTCAGTGGTTGTTACTGCCAAGGAAGGTGCGCTGCAAGTTGAAGATCGTGGCGCCACCAAGAATGTGGCAAAGGGACAGACCATTGTCATTTCCCCCAAGACCGGCGATAAAAAGAGTGGCAGTGGCGCAGGCTGGGGCAATACCGGCAATACTACTCTCGAAGTGGCGGCCGTAGGCGCTGGCGGCATCGCGGCGGTTCTGGCGGGTGTATCGATGAGCCGTGCGGGCAAAGCCAACACCAATGCATTGGCGGCGATCAGCGCGGCCAACGCGGCAACCTCTGCTGCCAACACAGCCAATTCAACGGCGACGGCGGCAGCGACCTCAGCGGCGGCAGCAGCAGCCTCAGCGGCACAAGCGGCTTTCCTTGCAGCTTGCGCCAACGATTGGCTCCGTCAGGGAAACACCGCCAGCGTCAACCAGATGACCGGATCGCAGTGCCCGGCCTACACCCCCGGCGTGACTCCCTAGTCTGCTGATCGGGTAAGGTACCAGGTATCTCTCCAAGTAAGATGTGACGACGAGCGGCATCCGACAGCTAGACGGACGCCGCTCGTTTGTCTTTAAAGCCCTCTTGATTTTCCCCCTGATAACATCGGTCCAATTTGAAGTCGCGTAATAACGATATTCTGTGGCCCACGGCGAGCAACCGTAGGGTGTGAATTGGCATAAAGTCTGTCAGCGCTGGGAGGGGCAGCATCTCCTACCGGGTTAATTGGAGATACCCGTCCATTCACTGTTGAAGCTTACAGGGGATGGCACAATAGTCTGATTATCCGCAGAGAGTTGGTTGGCAACCTGAAGAAGCGCGCGAGCAAGCCTGTAAGCCGAATTTTGTGTCCGTCAATTGACGGATGGCGATCATTCCTCTAGCCCCAAGATTGCTCGTGGGGTCCAGCGACCTACCCGGGGGTCATAACGGGACGGGCCGCCCCTCCCCCCCTATTTGGTCTTGCTCCGTGTGGGGTTTACCATGCCCCCAGTGTCACCACCGGGGCGGTGCGCTCTTACTTTAATTCCCGGTGACCCGGGACCGCACCTTTTCACCCTTACCGCACCGGACCGCCCGAAGGCGCCGGCGCGGCGGTACATTTTCTGTGGCACTTTCCGTACCTGAGGCGTACGCCCCGACGAATCGGGAATCCCCCTCGGGCCCTCGCCGTTAGCGAGCACACTGCCCTGCGGAGTTCGGACTTTCCTCTCCCCCACCCCTGCCAACCCCGGAAAGCGGAGCGCTAGGGCGAGGCAGCGATCACCCGGCTTGCTCGCGCGGGTTTTATGATAGTCTCCTTACCGGAGCCGGTCAAACCGTGCAGGCGTTGGGAAAGAGCTGACAGCCAACAGCCGACAGCCAACAGTGCGCCCGGCCCTCCACACTTGGGAGGAGCAACTGTCGGCTTCTTGGGTCCGGAGGCGCCAGCCCTCCCGACTTTGTCGGGACAGGTTCCGGACGCCGGTACAACCAACACTATCCATGACGCTTTACGCTTGCAGAGTGCCAAATGTCGATTGATGGGCGGACCATGACGAAACCACGACAATTCCGGGCTGGGTTACGGAACTGGTTACTTCCCTTACTGGGTCTTCTTCTAACGTGCGCAGCCCCCTCTCTGCTAACGTGCGCCGACGAACAGAACACCTCGCCCCAGAACCTTCTTTCCCAGGCCGATGAAATTTTCCAGCAGATGAGCCAGATTACCGGCCTGCCCATCAAGGCACCTTTGAAGAAGCAAGTCATCAGCCGCCCGGAAATTGAAAAATACCTGATCCAGAACCTGCATGAGGAGATGACGCCGGCGGAAATCCACGCGCAGGAAGCCATGATGCGCGCCTTTGGCCTGGTGTCGCGGGACTTTAACCTGGAGAAGTTTGTGGTCGACTTTTACACGGAGCAGGCCGCGGGCTTCTACGACCCCAAGCGCAAGACCATGTTCATTGCGGATTGGATTCCGGAGGAAACGCAGACCATGGTGCTCTCCCATGAGCTTACCCACGCGCTGCAGGATCAAAGCTGGGACCTGGACAATTTCCTCCACGCTGTCCACGGCGATGACGATGCCACGAACGCGCGGCAGGCGGTTGTGGAGGGATATGCCACCGCCGCCATGCTGCAACAAGTGGCTGGAGGAGCGGATCTGGGCCAACTGCCTTCCATTGCTCCGCTGATGGAAATGGTGATTCACCAGCAGTTCGAGGAGTATCCCGCGTTTTCGCGAGCCCCCTATTTTTTCCGCATGCAGGCCCTCTTTCCCTATGTGCAAGGCATGGGATTTATCCAGGCCGGCTTGCAACTCGGCGGTTGGAAGGACCTCAAGGTGCTTTTCGAGAATCCCCCGGAGGCCACCAGGCAAATCTTCGAGCCGCAGAGTTATTTCCATCACCTGACATTTCGCAAGGTCGCTCTGCCGCACCCGCCGGCGCTGCAGAGCGTCGCAGGCCTCCGGTTTCTGAGCGAGAGTACGATGGGCGAGCTTGGCTATTACTCCCTGCTGGGGCAACTCATTTCCGAGGATGAAGCCAGGACTACCGGCCAATCGTGGTTGGCAGACCGCTACCTGGTCTACGAGCGTTCAGGCGGAAATGATTACACGCTGGTGGCGCGGACGCGCTGGACGAGTCAGGAAACCTCTCTGGCGTTTTTCCGCGATTACCATGCCATTCTTGCCCACAAGTATCCCGAACTCACCACTGATAAACGCTCCGGCACTGATATTTTTATTGGCTCCGCAGCCAACGGCGTAACCCTGCTTCTTCGCAAAGGAGACGAGTGCCTGTGGGCAGAGGGAGTGCCCCCCGCCCAAGCGGACGCCATGCTCGCGTGGCTGCGCGCGCTTTGAGTCTTCAGTCGTCAGTTTTCAGTTATCAGTAAGTGCGGGCCCCGTCCTTCGACCGCACTTCTCACCCCCCTGAACATCTTAGGGAATCAGCCGGAGGGGCGGGGCTAGACAGGCTGCGGAAAAACTCGTTGATGCTGTCATTCTGAGAATAGGAGCGGGTGGTCCACACTCCTGCGCTCAAAACACTTTGCGGGCACTGCCCGCAAAGCTGCTACCGCCGTGATCGCCGCAGGCGTCTTGGAGTGCGGCGGCTCGACGCCGCCTTCCCATAAATGTGATCTGAGCAAAGTTGCAACGGCAGCCGCATTTCCACAAACGTGATCCGCTCGCGATTTGAAGGCGATGGTTGGCGCTACGGTATTCCAAGGCGGTAGCTGCTGCTGCCGCACTCCAAGGCGCCTGCGGGCGGATTAAGGGGCCGCAGGTTACAGGACTGTTAAATTGCTAATTGCATAGTAATAAAAAAATCGCAAACCTAACTTGCCCTTTCAGGCTTCCAAAGTTATAGTACGCGCCAAGGACTTTGGGTTCGGAATTCAAAATGGAGTTGGATAAGGCAAACCATGGCTAACCCTAATTTTCTCTCGCCATCGGTTGATGACAGCACCCTACCACTTGGGTTGGGAGGAGCTTGGCCGCTCCGATTTCGCAATTTTGTTGTCCGCCATTTGGAAGGGCTGTTCATCCTGGTGGTGATAGCAATCGTGGGAGCAGTCTTTTATCTCTTTCCTTATAAGATTGCGTTCCTCAACTTCTTCTATCTACCCGTCTTGTCGGCTGCCTACTTTCTGGGAAAACGCAAAGCCGTGCTGATGGCTCTCCTATGTTTCCTGTCGGGGGTGCTCTTTGCCTATTACCGGCCGGCCTGGTTCGCTGTTCAGGGAACCAGGCTTAACGCCCTGTTGGTACTGGCGACTTGGGGTGGGTTCCTGATTCTGGCCAGCGCCTCAATTGGTTCGCTGCAAGAGAGACTTGCCAAAGGGCTCGAAGACACCCGGCAGCTCTATGAAGAACTGAAGCGAAGCCGCGTAACGGAAGAGATGAAAGAGAAAGTGGAGAAGGCCCTGTTTGCCACGATGGATCCGGTGGTGGCGAAGCTGGCGACGGAAGGAAAGCTGCGGTTCGAAAAGCGCGAAATCAGCATCATGTTCACGGATCTGACCAACTTCACAACCTATTCCGATCGGAACCGGGCAGATGTAGTGCTCGAGGAGCTCAACCGCTTCCTGGGGCAAATTGAGCCCATCGTTGATCAATTCCGCGGTCACATTGACAAATATATGGGCGACGGCGTGATGGTGGAGTTTGGCGCACCGGTGGATTACGGCCGTCATGCCCTTCTGGCGGTTTTAGCCGGACTCAGGATGCAGCAATGCGTCAAGAAAATGAACCTGCCGTGGCGTTTGCGCGTGGGGATCGCCACCGGAAGTACGGTGGTGGGGATGCTGGGCGTGCGGCGCCAGGCTTACAGTGCGGTGGGCGACCGCGTTAACGTGGCGAAGCGGCTTGAGGAGATTTGTGAACCGACCAAGGTTTACATCGACGAGCCGACATTCCACGCGGTTGAACCCTTTGTGAATGCCATTAAGTTGCGGAGCTCCGGATACGGCCGGCAATCCGACCGCGAGTTACTCGACCGCCTGAGCTCCCTGGAAGAAAGACTGGCGCGGGAAAATGAGAGTGTGGACCTTCTTTATGAACTGGGAAAAGTGAATTTTGATATTCACGATGCCACCACGGCAATTCGATACTTTGAGCGCGCCCTCGCATTGGATCCGCAATCCACGCAGATCAGGCTGGCGTATGCGGATGCCAACTTCAAGCGCGATGAATTTGAGAAGATTCAGCTCAAAGGAAAACTGCAAAAGATCACTGTTTATGAGGTGACAGGACTCAAGGACCGCTGGAGGGACCCGGCTGTGATTCCGCCGGCGATAGCGGAAATGTATGCCGCGGCAGAATCGCACATTGAAATTCCGGAGGATTTGGTGTTGGCCGTGGAAGGCCTGGACGGATCGATCGGCCATTGCCGCGTTGTGGCGCTTCTCTCTTACGCGATGGCGGACCGGCTTAAATTGAACGAAGAATTAAAGAAGACAATCCTGTTGGCAGGCTACCTCCAGGATCTTGGGAAAGAAGCGGTGCCCCACCACGTTTTGAACCGCGGGGGCAGCTTGACTGACCAGGAGTCGAGGCTGGTGGAAAAATACGTGCAGGAAAGTGTCGCTGCCTGCCGTCGCATGGGCTACGTCGATCCGCATTTATTGGAGATTGTTCTTCATCATCACGAAGCCTGGGATGGGACGGGATATCCGGACGGTCTGCGCGGTGAAGAAATTCCCGTGGGAGCGCGAATAACGGCGATCGCGGAGGCCTATAGTGCCCTCACATCGTGGCGGCCCTATCATGAAGCTTGGGACACTCGCGTAGCAATTAGTGAAATTCGAAAAGGAATGGAAAAAGGCCGGTACGATCCGAAAGTCGCCACTATCTTGATGGAAATGCTCCGACCCTCAGGCTCCTGATCACCCACACTTTTCACAGCTTGGGGGTTACTGCCGGTGACATAGTATTGGGGTGGGGAATGGTTCCCCGCCCCAACACGAGCAAACCCTAATTCCTCCCTTCAGCATCCAAGCACTAGTGGTTTAAAATAAGGGCTATAGGAGAACGTTGAATAGCTGCTCGGAAGAGAAGACCACGTGAAGACTTTGACTCGACCGCCCGCCTTGATGACATGTAGCAAGGGATTCCGTCTAATAACTCAGGGACACCGCTTTGACATGCACCGCATAGTCCCAGGGTGAATAGACACGGCGGTGGTGGGTTCTCTTTACGCGTCGGGATGGATCATCTCGCGCGAATGCAACGACCGGCGTGACACCGCACGGCCAAACCGGCGAAGAACTCGACCGGTCGTCTGAAGGAGGAAGATCTTATGCGATTTGACAAGAAATTCTTGCGGGAAAATTTGGGAGGCTTGAGCCTGACATTGATCGGGATTCTTACCCTGGGGTTGTCGCTTATGCTTTACCAGGGGAATCACCTGTTTCCAGGCTTTGCCATGGCCCAGGGAAAGGGATTGGATGGGCCCGACATTGAGGTGCTGGAGCGCCAGAACCAGGCGTACGAACGTATCGCCAAAACAGTCACGCCGGCTATCGTGGCGATTCAGTCCACCCAGGTTATCAAGGCTCAACAGTCGCCGTTTATGAATGACCCGTTTTTCCGGCAGTTCTTTGGGAATATGTTTCCACAGGTTCCCCGGGAGCAGCGCGAGAAGGCGCTGGGTAGCGGCGTGATTGTATCGCCCGACGGATACATTGTGACCAACAATCACGTGGTCGCCAAGGCGTCGGAAATCGAAGTGACGCTCTCCGACAAACGGAGGTTCAAGGGCAAAGTCGTGGGGGCGGATCCCTCGACGGATGTCGCTGTCGTTAAGATCGAAGGAAGTAACCTGCCTACTGCTCCCTTCGGGAATTCCGACCAGCTCAAGGTTGGGGATACCGTCATGGCATTTGGGAATCCCTTTGGACAGTATTTCACGGTGACTCGCGGCAGCGTGAGCGCTTTAGGCCGCTCCGCTGGACGGATTGAGGATATTCAGAACTTCATCCAGACCGACGCCGCAATCAACCCCGGCAACTCCGGCGGGGCCCTGGTGAATGTGCACGGCCAGGTGGTGGGCATTAACACCGCCATCCTGAGCGGGAATTCAGGACCCGGCGGGGAAGGCGGATCGGTGGGAATCGGCTTCGCTATCCCTTCCAACATGGCGAAGGACGTCATGGAGGATTTGATCAAAACCGGCAAGGTGAGCCGCGGTTACCTCGGCGTCTCGATCCGGGACCTGGATGAAGATTTGGCAAAGCAATTCAAGATAACGGATACCGCCGGCGCACTGGCCGAGGATGTAACTGCGGGTGGACCTGCCGACAAAGCCGGGCTCAAGACCGGTGACGTCATTCGCAAACTCAATGGCCAAGCCATTGACGATGCCAGCCAACTCACTCTAAGAGTTACGAAGCTGAGCCCTGGATCCACAGCCACGCTGGACATCGTGCGTGATGGCCAACCGATGACCATCAAAGTGCCGCTCGGCGAGCGTCCTTCCGATATCAACAGCGCTCGTTCCGGCGCGGGAGGCATTCAGCAGGGAACCCTCCGCGGCATCGCCGTGCAGAACATCACTTCCTCGCTCCGTGAGCAGGCGGGCATACCTCCCAATGTGACGGGCGTGGTGATTGTCCAAATCGATCCCAACAGCCCAGCCGCTCAAAACGGTCTGCAGGAGGGCGATGTGATCGAAAGCATCAACCGTAAGCCAGTCCGTAATGTTGGCGATTTCAACAAATTGGCCGCGGAAGCAAAAGGCCAGACACTGCTGCGCGTCAACCGTCAGGGCAATGGCGCCTTCGTGGTCATCTCCCCGGACGGAGAAGGCGACGACAGTCAATAACCCCGGGTCTTGGGGTTAGGAACTGGGTTCCAGGGATTGGGGGCTGGGGTGTTGGTACTTCCCTGGCCCCCCGTACCTTGCAACGACAATGGGGATCGTCCCAAAGGTGAAGCGACTCTTGACGATGATTCTGGTGGTGGTTGCGGCCGGAACGCTGATGGTTGTCGTCTTCCTTAGAGTTATTGAGAATCACCTCATCTATTTTCCTCCACGCTATCCTGACGGGTTTCCCTCGCCGCAGGCCCTCCAACAAGAAGGCGAAGACGTTTGGTTGCTGACAGGTGACGGTGTCAGAATCAACGCCTTGTACCATTCGAACCCCGCATCAAAACAAGTCCTCCTGTGGTTTCACGGCAACGCGGAGAACATTGGATACGGCCTTGAGCAATTGCGCGCGCTGGCAACAATCGGGATCAACATCCTTGCCGTCGATTATCGGGGTTATGGGAAGAGCGGCGGCAAGCCTGATGAGGCGGGTGTTTATCGCGATGCTGACGCGGCTTATGACTACCTGATTAAGGAGAGGCACTTCCGGGCTCAGGACATCATCATCTACGGACATTCATTGGGCGGCGCCGTGGCAGTGAATCTCGCGTCCCGGCGGCCATGTGGAGGCTTGATCGTCCAGAGCTCTTTCACCAGCGCAAGGGCTATGGCACGCCGCATGTTCGTCATTCCGCTTATCGACAAAGTGGTGAAGTCCCGCTTCGACTCAGTCCAGTTGATTCGCGATGTCCACGCGCCGATCCTGATTGTCCACGGCATGCGCGATGAAGTGGTGCCTTTCGCCATGGGCCGCCAACTCTTTGCGGTGGCGCCTGAGCCCAAGCGCTTCTACGCCATCGAAGGCGCAGGCCATAACAACCTGTTGCCAGCAGGTGGTAAGAGCTATCTGGAATGTCTCCGGCGCTTTGTTGCGGAGTCCGCACTGAAGCATTCGGAATCTCAGTGAATCAGAAATCCCGTCAAGGTTATTCCCACACCCGCCACGCCCATTAAAATCCCAGTTAGCCAGAATTCCCGCCGCCTGGTCAGCAGGGTAAGTGACACAATCACAATGGCTGCCTCCAGGCAGACTTCGCCAAGGTCAAAGCGATTGGCCCGGCGCTGCTCCCCGGCGACCTCACTTTCGAGCGAGCGGGCTTCCGTTTCGATTTCCTTCAACTGCTCCTGGGAGCGTTCTAAATCCCGGGTGTACTTCGCCTTCACCTTTTCCGCTTCCACGGGGTCTTTTAGCGCAGAGACGGAGAGGAGGTCCAGGAAAAGCTCATAAGTATGCACCCGAATATTCTTAGCCTGATAATACGCCCACTGGTCTGTTGCCTTACTTTGAAATAGCAGCTCTTCCGTGTGGGCGCGATGCCCGAGCAGCGTGGTGGCCGCCAGCACCACGGCCAGCACCGCCATGGTAAAGGTGACGGGGATAAGTGAAGGATCGTGCGCGGAATGTTCCGCGTGCTCTTTCATTTCCTGGAATTCTTCTTCGATGCCCATGGCGCCTCGCTTTCCGCTGTTTGCTCAGCCCTGATTCCTATAGACATGAGGAGTTTGCTCGTAGACCCCCTCACCCCCTGCCCCCTCTCCCCCAAAGGGGCGAGGGGAGCGGTAATTCGAAGGGTTGAATCTCCAACCCTCGCCCCTTTGGGGGAGAGGGGGCCCGCAACCGGCGCTTTCATCAGCCGGGGCGGGCCGGGTGAGGGGGTTAATGCCTTAGAATCCCGCGTGAAAATCCGCCCTACGCCTTGCTGCTTGCCTCAGGTTTTGCCGAACCTGCCTTGGGCGCGGCAGCGGCCCCGGCAGTTACAGGTCCGCCAGCTCCGTGACACTTCTTATACTTCTTGCCGCTCCCGCAGGGGCACGGATCGTTGCGCCCCACCTTTTCCCGCCGGATGACCTGCTGGGGTTTTTCCACTGCCGCCCCCGAACCGATCATTTGCATTTCGCGCTGTTCGCGCCGCTTGCGCTGCTGATATTGCCGGATCATCTCCTCCTCTTCCTCGGGCGTGCGCATCAGGAAGAGGTAGCGCAGAGTTTCATCCTCCACGCGATCCATCATGGCTTCAAACATCTCAAAGGATTCGCGCTTGTACTCCACCAGGGGATCGCGCTGGCTGTAACCGCGCAGGCCGATGCCTTCCTTTAAGTGATCCATGGCCAGCAAGTGATCCTTCCACTGGCTGTCCACCACCTGCAACATCACCATGCGTTCGTGCAGCCGCATGCGCTCTGGCGTCCACACTTCCTCGCGTTCATCAAAGTGTTTATGCACCAGGTCTGCAAGGAACGCGGTGAGTTCCTGGATGCGCTTGGGATCGAGGGGAAGATCGTGCTTCTTCAGGTCGATTCCGAACCTTCCCCATACTTCCGTGCGCAGGCCGGTGACGTTCCAGGTATCGGCGTGCTGGTCCTTGGGGCAGAAGCTTTCCACCAGCCAACCCGCCACCCGGTCGGCGGCGTCCATGATGAATTCTTTCTGGTCGCCACCTTCCAGCAATTGGCGCCGCAAACCGTAAACGGTCTCGCGCTGCTTGTTCATCACATCGTCATATTCCAGAAGATGTTTGCGCGATTCGAAGTTCTGGGCTTCAACGGCCTTCTGCGCGGCCTCAATCCGTTTTGAAATCAGGCGCGATTCAATGGGCACGCCCTCTTCCATGCCCAGCTTGTGCATGATGTTGGAAATGCGCTCGCCGGCGAAAATCCGCAGCAGGTCGTCTTCGAGCGATAGATAGAAACGTGAGGAGCCGGGATCGCCCTGGCGGCCGGCACGCCCGCGCAACTGGTTGTCAATGCGCCGGGCTTCATGCCGTTCAGTGCAGAGGATGTGCAATCCCCCCAGCGCCACCACCTTGGCGTGTTCGGTGTCGGTGACGGACTTGAAGCGGTCAATGAATTCGCCCCACTGTTTTCTCCAGGCGGCATAGGCTTCCACGTACGCGCCAAAGATGTCCGTGTCGGAACCTTCCGGCGGACGGTCAGGGGGCTCGGGGCTGATGCCCTGTTCGCGATATTTATCGGGCGACTTGCGGAACTCCTCGCGCGCCATGGTTTCCGGATTGCCGCCCAGCAGAATGTCAGTACCGCGGCCTGCCATGTTGGTGGAAACCGTAACCGCGCCGACGCGTCCAGCTTGCGCCACGACCAGCGCTTCACGTTCGTGCTGTTTGGCGTTCAGCACGTTGTGGCGCACTTCCTTCATGCCCAGAACTTCGGCCACGCGCGCCAGCGGGCACCGCAGCTCAATCAGGGTGTCCAGCACCGGCAGCGCTTTCTCATCGGTGTCATTGGCAAGGGCAACAAGCGCGGGAAGAATAGATTCATCCGTGGAGGGCAACCCGCTGTAAGGGTATCCGCGGGGAGCGCGCTTTAGCACGGCCTCCATGAAGTCCTGGCGCGTGCCGTTGGCATCGGTCAGCAGGGTCTTGTAGCGGCCTTGCTTCAGCGTTTCCTTTATGGTGGAAAGTCCCACGCCGGCGTGAGTCAGCCATTCCAATGCCGGATTGGGGGCCTGTGCCAGCCGCTCGACCCAGATCTTCAGTTTCGGACCTTCCATGCCCGCAGCCTTGGCAGCCTCCTGCAGGCGAGCAGGCACCACGCCGGCTTTCTTCAGAGCCGAGCTTAATTTCTCCGACTTTTCGATGGCGATGCTGCCCACCAGCACGGGCTGGCCGCGCATGTGGTACTCTTTGATTTCCTCAATCACCGCGTTGAATTTCTCGCGCTCCGTGCGGTATACCACGTCGGCGTATTCGTGCCGGATCAGGGAACGATTGGTGGGAACGATGATGATTTCCAGGTTGTAAATCTTCTCGAATTCCGCCGCTTCCGTTTCCGCCGTGCCGGTCATGCCCGCCAGTTTCTTATACATGCGGAAATAGTTCTGGAAGGTGACCGTGGCCAGCGTCTGGTTCTCGCTTTCGATCTTGACGCCTTCCTTTGCTTCCACGGCCTGGTGCAGACCATCGCTCCAGCGGCGGCCGGGCATCAGGCGGCCGGTAAACTCATCCACAATAATGACTTCGCCGTCTTTCACCACATAATCGCGGTCAAGCTTGAAGAGCGTGTGGGCTTTCAGTGCCTGTTGGAAGTGGTGGTTGTACTCAATGTTAGCAGGGTCGTAAAGGTTGTCGATCCCCAGTATCTTTTCCGCCTTGGCGATTCCGGAATCCGTGGGCGTGGCCTGGCGATGCTTTTCATCGACTTCGTAGTCTTCCTTCTCAACCAGGTGCGGAATGACTTTGTCCACGCGGAAGTACTTGTCGGTGGCTTCATCGGACGAACCCGAGATAATCAGCGGGGTGCGCGCTTCGTCAATCAGGATGGAGTCCACCTCGTCCACGATGGCGTAATGGTGCGGCCGCTGGACGTAGTCATTCAGGTCGAACTTCATGTTGTCGCGCAGGTAGTCAAACCCGAACTCGTTGTTGGTGCCGTAGGTCAGGTCGCAACCGTAGGCGGACCGCCGCTCATCGTCGCTCAGGTCGTGGACGATCACGCCCACGCTCAGACCCAGCAGGCGGTAGATCGGCCCCATCCAGGCGGCGTCGCGCTTGGCAAGGTAGTCGTTCACCGTTACCAGGTGTACGCCTTTGCCTTCCAGCGAATTGAGGTAACAAGGCAGGGTGGCGACCAGCGTCTTCCCTTCACCGGTCTTCATTTCGGCGATCTTGCCTTCGTGCAGCACCATGCCGCCGATCAGTTGCACATCGAAGTGCCGCATGTTCAGCGTGCGGCGCCCGGCTTCCCGGCAAAGGGCAAAAGCTTCCGGAAGAATATCGTCGAGCGTGGCCCCTTGGGCAAGGCGCTCCTTCAGCCGGATGGTGCGCAGTGGAAACTCGGAGTCGGGAAGCTTCTCCATCTCCGGTTCGAGGGAATTGATCTCGGCTAACCGCGCGCTCAAGCGCTTCAACTCGCGCTCGTTTTTCGTGCCAAATACCTTGCCTAATCCGTATTGAAAGAAGGTTCCCATAGCGTATAGTTTACTTTCGACCTAACAGTGTATTCTTCCTATTGTAAGGCCCTGTGCCCTGGATGACAAGAAAGGGGGCGGGGGAATCGGGCCATCGAGACATCGGGTCATCGGGTGATTTAACGATTTGTGATCTGCGATTTTCAAAGTTGTCAAATAGGTTGATTCTCTCGCCGAAACCGGCCGATGACCGATGGGTGGAAATGTGAAAGGTATGCCCCCCTCGAAAATTGCTCTTAAATCTCCGTGTCTGGTTGGTCAAAAGTCGCTTGTGACTGCCCTTGGCCCGCCTGCGGTTGCAGATGCCCGCCCTTCCAGAATCGTGACGAGAACTTCGGGCTAACCGCTGAACCCCGAATTCATCCAAGCCGCACAAATCAAGTAACCCATTTATTTTCTGAACCATTCTGGCATATCTCGGATAAGTAGCTTGTTTTTCATAAACATTCTGGCATTGGATTGAATCTGACACATGTCAAATTTGTATCCCCTTTATTTTCATAAATATTTTGGGAGATGCCGGCAATTCTATTGTCCCCTTTTTCTTGCCCAGGGCTACCTTGTATAGGGTTATCTCGTTTATTTTAAATGACATACATTTTCGGAGAGATTCCGAGAATCGGGGATAACCTATGTTGTTTCATATACATTCTGGCCATGCCGCGCATTTCTTTGCGCTGACCTTAGGCCGGGGGGGCCAACCCGATGCGTGGGCGCTACGTGCGCCATCCCGCCCCGGCCCCAGCCTCCAGCATATCCCACAGGCTAGCTTTGTCAATCATAAACAGAGGCTACAGTTGAAAATGGAGATTCCGGAAAGGCGCCCCGACAAATTATCTGGGCCTGACCATCCAAAACTCAGCGGCATTAATCCATCGGGAAATGGAAGGGCTGGGCTTTACAGGCTGCGGGAAAACGTCGCACGGCAGGTAACCACCCCGGCGCACATGGCGCCACCCCTCCTGAATCAGGAGGGGAGCCTTAAGGAACTCCCCTCCTCCGATGAGGAGGGGCAGCGCGCTGAGCGCCGGGGTGGTGCTGATCCGAGTTTGCGACGACTAAGGCCCATCAGGGCTGGCAGATTGTGGCCCACGGCGCCAGAAACCGTGCAAAGACAATCTCACGCAAAGGCGCAGAGGCGCGAAGACAATAAGGCATTTACTCTTTCCGGTCTTTGCGTCTCTGCGCCTTTGCGTGAAATGTTTTTGCCTTTCAGTCGGATGTTTCACCGCTCCGCCAGCGGTGGTGGAATCCCCTCCCGAACCTCCGCAAGGGGCGAAAGAAATGAACGCCAAAGGGGTTCGCGCAACATTTCTGTCCACGCGTCCCAACCCCGGCCTGTCCCGGCCGCTTAACGGTCATCGACATTAGAACCAGTGTCGGCGCCGCCAGCTAGGGGTAAACTCCTAGACCATGACTGGACTCAAGCTGCCGAACGACTACGATGTTTTTCTCAAAAGCCTCAAAGAGCGTGTGCGGGCCGCACAACTCCGCGCCTCCCTGGCTGTTAACCGGGAACTCGTTTTGTTGTATTGGGGCATTGGCCGTGACATCCTGGCCCGCCAGAAAGATCAGGGCTGGGGAGCCAAGATCATTGACCGCCTCGCCGCCGACCTCCGGCGAGAATTCCCTCAAATGGCAGGGTTATCGCCGCGCAACTTGAAGTATATGCGAGCTTTCGCCGAGGCCTGGCCCGACGAGCCAATAGTGCAGCAGCTTGCTGCACAAATACCCTGGTTTCATAACTGCACCATTCTGGATAAGGTGAAAATCCGCTCTGAACGAGAGTGGTATATCCGCCAAACCATTGAAAACGGCTGGAGCCGAAACGTCCTCATTCACCAGATCGAAAGCGGTCTCTATAAACGCCAAGGGAAGGCCTTGACCAATTTCACGCGCACTCTTCCGGCGCCCCAATCGGAACTCGCACAGCAAATCGTCAAAGACCCTTACAACTTTGACTTCCTCACCCTTGGTCCTGAGGCACATGAGCGTCAGTTGGAGATTGCCCTGATCGAGCACGTCCGACAGTTTCTGGTTGAACTCGGGATGGGATTCGCATTTGTCGGCAGCCAGTACCCTCTTGAAGTTGGCGGACAGGAATTTCGTTTGGATCTCCTCTTCTATCACCTCCGACTTCGAGCTTTCGTTGTAATTGAGATCAAGGTAACTGACTTCCAACCAGAGTTCAGCGGCAAGATGAATTTCTATCTGTCTGCCGTTGACGACCTTCTCCGGCACCCTGACGATCAACCGAGCATCGGGATCATTCTTTGCAAGTCTAAAAACAAGGTCGTGGCTGAATACGCGTTGCGGGATCTGCACAAACCCATGGGTGTTTCCGAATCCCGGCTTATGGACGAGTTGCCGAAACAACTACAGAAAGGGCTTCCCTCAATTGAGGACTTGGAGGCAGAATTGGAAAACCAGAAGCCAACATAGCGATTCTCTCCCATGCGCTTTGGCCTCGTTCCTCTGCGTCTCAGCGCCTCGACGGTAAAGTCCGAGCCTTGGCCGAATCACCACGTTTTGGGGAAGATCGACGGGTTGCCCAGCACCGTGCGCATGAGGATGGCGGGGTACTCGCAATAGCCGTAGACTCCTCCCGGCTTCACGGTGTCGCCCTCGCCGGGGTGATAGCGTTCATGCCAGTGGTCGCCATCTTTTTGGCCCATCTGGCAGACCTTCACCACGGATTGGCGCAGCCGCTCGAAATCCTTCAGGCGCACGCAGGCCAGCGTTTCCAGGTACCACACTCTTCCCATCGCGGCGACGTCATTGGTGTAATCCGTAAATTTGAAGGGAATGGGCTCCGTGAATTCCCACGGTTGGTACGTGAACGGCTTGGTCACCAACTGGGTTGGCAAACCTCCCCGCCAGAACATGGGTTCGCCCAGTAATTTTTGCCAAAGAGGCTCCACTTGTTCCTCGCGGGCAACATCCAGCGCGATTGCCGCCCAGTTCACGTCAGACAGTCCATGGGAATCAACCAGCCCATGTTCCGGGTGAAGGTACTCGGCAAAGTGGTCGCGCTGCCAGAAGACTTCCAGGAAGCGGTTGCGTAGTGTCTGGGCGTGGTGATCCCACGTTGCCGCCGCGTCCCGTTTGCCCAGAATCTTGTAGAGCGTGGAAAGCTGGCGAAACGCATGGACGGCATAGCATTGGGTGACGCCGTCCCACTGGTTGCGGGGCGGAGATTCGACATAAAAGCCGGCGCCGCTCATTAATCCGTTGGCGCCGCTGGGGCCATTGGGGCTGATGCGCGTCAGGAGGTAACGTCCCGTCGCCTCCAGCGTTGGCATTTTTTCCGCCAGCCAGGGTTCGGATTGGGTGGCGGCGTAAATTTCCTGGCCCGTCAGGATGAAACAGATGGGCCCGAGCACACTTAGAGGATTGACCTTGATCTGCCAATGCGTGAACAGGCCAATCCACTTGCGTGGAAGCATGTTGCTCGATTCGGGCTGGCCCGCCCGAACGACCGGCTTGTACGTATAGACGTCCTGGGGATACCGGAGCCCGCGCAAAAAGTTGTCCATCCCCTTGGGCGGAGTATCGGCAGGAAAGATGGCGAAGGGAATATTGCCGTCAGGGCGCTGGGAAGCCTGCCCGACATCAAAGTAATCCAGGATCTCCCGGTGCTTGCCCATTAGAAGATAAGCGCCCGCCATTTGCCAGGAGTCGAGGCCGGGCCAGGTATTCTCCGCCCCATAGCCTTTTCCATCAGCGACAATGGCAAAGTGCCCAGGGTAAACGCGTTGGCGCAAGGCAGGGTAAAGGTTCTTGTCAAGCGCGGCCCTCACCCCCGCGGCAATGATTTGTTGTTCCGAGTCGGCAGGTCCGGCGCTGCGGCTTCCGGCATGGCAGACCGGCGCGAGGATTGAAGGCGCCGCCGCGGCAAGCGAAGTTTGCATGAATTTTCTTCTGTTCATTTCGCAAAGAGTGTACCCCACACCAGATTTGACAGCAAACGCGACGACGCAGACACTCTACCGTGCCCCCAGTGACCGCCGGGCGTACGCTGTCGCGCACCCACTCTGCATGTGCTTGTTGCATCTGCGCGCACATCGGGTCAGAATAGGGGGCCATTGCCCCTGGACGTTAATTCATCTCCGTCCGCGAACAGCGGTGGCCGGGGCGGTGCTTGATCGGTGCGGGCCGGAAGTTGCGAACCCAGCACCAATCTGCCGGTGATGGAGGGGACTATGAGAGCCGCGGGAGGCCTTCTGGGATTGGTGATCGTGATGGCGATCATCTGGTTCGTGGTGAAGTCGCAACTCTCTCAGGGACCCGCAGGCGCGCAACCGCCTGCTGAGACCATTGACGTGGTGGGCGTAAAGAGCGACCTGTTATCCATCGCTCAGGCCGAAAGGACGTACATGGCGAGCCATGGGTCTTACGCCTCGGTGGATGAGCTTCAGCAGGACGGATCCATTACCTTTTCCGGCGCGGGCCGGCGCGGTTACAATTACACTGCGGAGGTGGAAGGCGGCCAGCATTTCACCATAACCGCCAGGCCCTCGGATCCCGCCAAAGCCGGTTGGCCAACCATGTCCATTGATGAAACAATGCAGATTGCACAGCAGTAGAAAAGCAACCAGTCGTCAGTTTTCAGTTAAGCATAGCCACGGAGGAGTGGTGTTGCCGCTAAAATCTGCGAACTGATGACCGAAAACTGATAGCTGAAAACTGATAACTGATGACTCTTAAGGAGCCCCCATGCGCATTGAAGCACACGCGCCCGCACGAGTTGACTTAGCGGGCTCAACGGTGGACATCTGGCCACTTTACCTTTTTCATCCCGGAGCACAAACGGTTAATGTCGCAATAAGATGCTATGCCTCATGTGTTATCGATACACGCGCCGACCGGCGCATCGTACTGACCTCACAGGATCAGGGATTGCGGGAAAGCTGGGACAACCTCAGCGCCCTTTCGCTCGGCACCTCCCAATTGCCCTTGTTGCGGGAGTTGGTGATGTTCTTTGCGCCAGGGCGAGGCTTGAACATCAAGACGAGTTCGCAGGTGCCGGCAGGGGCCGGGTTGGGAGGTTCCTCCGCTTTGAATATCGCCCTCTGTGGGGGCCTGGCACGCGTCACCGGCAAACGCTGCACGCGCGCCACGATTCTGGAGATTGCCAAGAACGTGGAGGCCATTGTCATCCGGGTTCCCACGGGCTGGCAGGACTACTTCCCGGCGCTTTACGGCGGCGCTAATTCCGTCCATCTGGAGCGCGATGGCGTAAAGGTTGAACGCCTGCCCGTGCCCTTCGCCGACATGGAGAAGCGATTCGTGCTCTGCTACACCGGACAGCCGCGCAATTCCGCCATCAACAACTGGGAGGTCATGAAAGCCCACATCGACAACGATGAGCGCGTGCTCAAGAATTTCGACCAGATCACCACCATCGCCAGCCAGATGCGTGAAGCGCTGCTGGCGCGGGATTGGAACGATGTGGCGAAGTTGCTGGCGCTTGAGTGGGAAAGCCGCAAGCGCAATTTCAAAGGCATTTCCACTCCGAAGATCGACCGCATGATCGAAGATACCCGAAAGCACGGAACCATGGCTGCCAAGGTTTGCGGGGCCGGGGGCGGCGGATGCGTGGTTTTCATGGTTCGCCCGGGCACCAAGCCGGCGGTGGAGAACATCCTGACCCAATTGGGCGGACAGGTCATTAACTTCGCCATTTCCAGTGCCGGGCTGGATGTGCGCGCCGATTCGCCCGAGCGAACCCTGGAAGCGTGATGCATCGAGACGCGATATTTATTGAGGATGACCGCCTGCGTCCGATTTGGAGGTGCTTTCTCGCCGTTGTCCTCTTGTTCGCTGTTTCCGTCTTTACCCTGGAAGTTCTCGAAACCGTTTTTGCCATTCAAGATGTTCATTCCAGTGTCATGGTGGTGGCCTTTTGGCAATCCCTCATAGGCCTCGTAGCCACCCTTGCATCTTACAAGTTGATGACGGCGATTTTCGACCGGCGACCCCTGGGCTCCGTGGGCCTGGCCTTTCATCCCCGTTGGTGGAGGGAACTGGTTCGCGGCCTGGGCGTGGGCGCCGCGATGCTTTTCCTTGTAGTGGCACTGGAGGGGATGGGCGGCCTCGCCCACTTTACGTTTTCACCGCATCCGATGCTGAAGGTGGGAGCTTCGAGCTTTGTGATGTTTGCCGTGGCCGCCGCCCATGAGGAGGCTGTCTTTCGCGGTTATCCCTTCCAACGTCTGGTGGAATCCCTTACTCCCGTGGGGGCCATTGCCGTCACATCCACGCTGTTTGGCCTGGCCCACCTGGGCAATCCGCACCGGACGTGGATATCCACTCTCAACACCGCGCTGGTGGGAATCCCCTTTGCCATCGCCTATTTACGGACCCGCTCCTTGTGGATGCCCATTGGGATGCACTTTATCTGGAATTACCTTATGGATTTTCTACTGGGGTTGCCGGTGAGCGGGCTCAATATGGCTCCCAGCATCCTAACCTCGCACGTGCGGGGTCCCGCCTGGCTGACCGGAGGTGATTACGGGCCGGAGGGCGGTTTGCTGGCAATGGGAGCGATTTTAATTGCCACGGCGTACCTGTCGCTTACCAAGAGCATCTATATCACTGAAGAAATGAGAGCCTTGGTTTTTACTCCGGTGACATCCGACTGGGCTGAAACGCCGATCACGATTTTTTCGGCTCCCCCGGACGAAGGGGCGAAGAGGGACTGATTCCCATGTCTGCCCGTAGCTTCGAAACTTCGGCGTGCCACGA